>NZ_CCBH010000189.1:0-94994 GCF_001368935.1 Novosphingobium sp. KN65.2 | reverse complement strand
CCGCCTGCCCCCCCCCCCCGCCCTGCATTTTTTCGCTTGAGCCATGACAGCGCCCGTCCGGTCCCTGAAACGGGACCGGACAGGCATCGATCACGCAGCCTGCGGCGGAGCGAACTTGGTCAGGTCGATGCCCTGCACGGCGCTCTTGTACTCGTCCATGTTCGGCGTACGGCCGAGGATCGAGGAAAGCACCACGAGCGGGGTCGAAGCGAGCAGCGATTCACCCTTCTTCTCGGCGGCATCTTCCACGACGCGGCCCTGGAACAGACGGGTCGAGGTGGCCAGAACGGTGTCGCCCTTGGCGGCCTTTTCCTGGTTGCCCATGCACAGGTTGCAGCCCGGACGTTCCAGATAGAGGGTGTTCTCGTACTCGGTGCGGGCGGCGGTCTTCGGTGCGACGTCGTCGAACTCGAAGCCGGCGTACTTCTTGAGCACGTCCCAGTCGCCTTCGGCCTTCAGCTCGTCGACGATGTTGTAGGTCGGCGGAGCGACGACCAGCGGCGCCTTGAACTCCACCTTGCCCTCTGCTGCTTCGATGTTCTTGAGCATCTGCGCCAGGATCTTCATGTCGCCCTTGTGCACCATGCATGAGCCGACGAAGCCCAGGTCCACCTTCTTGGTGCCGCCGTAGTAGGAAACCGGGCGGATGGTGTCGTGGGTATAGCGCTTGGACACGTCCGGGTTGTTTACGTCCGGGTCGGCGATCATCGGTTCGTCGATCTGGTCGAGATCCACGACGACTTCGGCGAAATACTTCGCGTTGGCGTCGGGGGCCAGAGCCGGCTTTTCGCCCGAACGGATTTCCGCGATGCGCGCGTCTGCCTTGTTGATCAGGCCCTGCAGGGTCTGGGCGGCGTTGTCCATGCCCTTGTCGATCATGATCTGGATGCGCGACTTGGCGATTTCCAGCGATTCGATCAGGGTCTCGTCCTGCGAGATGCAGATCGAGGCCTTGGCCTTCATTTCGGCCGTCCAGTCGGTGAAAGTGAAGGCCTGGTCGGCCAGCAGCGTGCCGATGTGGACTTCGATGATGCGGCCCTGGAAGACGTTCTCGCCGAACTGCTTGAGCATCTGCGCCTGGGTTGCATGGACCACGTCACGGAAGTCCATGTACGGGTGCATCTTGCCCTTGAAGGTCACCTTGACCGACTGCGGGATCGGCATGGTCGCCTCACCCGTGGCCAGCGCCAGTGCGACAGTGCCCGAGTCCGCGCCGAAGGCAACGCCCTTCGACATGCGGGTGTGGCTGTCGCCGCCGATGATGATCGCCCAGTCGTCCACGGTGATGTCGTTCAGCACCTTGTGGATGACGTCGGTCATCGAGTGATAGACGCCCTTGGGGTCGCGCGCGGTGATCAGGCCGAAGTTGTTCATGAAGGACATGAGCTTCGGGATGTTCGCCTGTGCCTTCTTGTCCCACACCGATGCGGTGTGGCAGCCCGACTGGTAGGCGCCGTCGACGATCGGCGAAATGACGGTGGCCGCCATCGCTTCCAGTTCCTGCGCGGTCATCAGGCCGGTGGTGTCCTGCGAACCGACGATGTTCACGCGCACGCGAACGTCCGATCCGGCATGCAGCACCTTGCCCGGCGTCACGCCCACGGCGTTGCGGTTGAAGATCTTCTCGACCGCGGTCAGGCCCTGGCCCTCAACCGAGATTTCCTTGTTCGGTGCAAAAACCGGGGTGGCCTCTACACCCAGCGTTTCGGCAGCAAAGGTCTGGAGCTTCTTGCCGAAGACGATGGCATAGGAGCTGCCCGCCTTCATGAATTCCATCTTCTGCGGGGTGAAGGAGCTTGCAACGTCGACCAGTTCGTTGCCGGCTTCGTCGCGCAGGACCTTGTCCTTGACGTCGATCTTGAGGACCGTGCCGGTCTCGACCGAGAACTTCTGTTCAAGGACGGGGTTTCCGTCGTTGTTGAGGATCGCCTTGCCGTCTTCGCCGACCTTCTTGACCCAGTTCTTCAGGTTGATGCCGATGCCGCCGGTCACGTCGACGGTGGTCGCAAAGATCGGCGAGATGCCGTTGGTACCCGCGACGATCGGCGCGTAGTTCACGAAAGGAACATAGGGGCTGGACTGCTTGCCGGTCCACAGCGCCACGTTGTTCACGCCCGACATGCGCGACGAGCCCACGCCCATCGTACCCTTCTCCGCGATCATCATCACGCGCGCGTCGGGGTGCTGCGCCTTGAGCGCAACGATCTGCTGCTGCGCTTCGGGCGAGATCATGCACTGGCCGTGCAGTTCGCGGTCCGAACGCGAGTGCGCCTGGTTGCCCGGCGAGAGCAGGTCGGTCGAGATATCGCCTTCACCGGCGATGAACGTGACGACCTTGATCTCGTCCTCGACGTCCGGAAGCTTGGTGAAGAACTCGGCCTTGGCGTAGCTCTCCAGCACGTCCCTGGCGATGGCGTTGCCGGCCTTGTAGGCATCGGCGAGACGAGCCATGTCGGCGTCGTAGAGGAAGACCTGAGTCTTCAGCACTTCGGCAGCCTGCGCGGCAACCGCGGCATCGTCGCCCAGCGCGATGTCGAGCAGGACCTTGACCGAGGGACCGCCCTTCATGTGCGAGAGCAGTTCGAGCGCGAAGGCGACCGAGATTTCCGGGACGACGACTTCGCCCAGCACGATTTCCTTCAGGAATTCTGCCTTCACGGCAGCGGCGCTCGTGGTGCCGGGCAGCGTGTTGTAGATGAAGAACTTGAGAGCATCGGCGCGGTGTTCGCTGCCGGCATCCTTGATCAGGGTGATGATCTCTTCGATGAGCTTGCCATCGTCGATGGGCTTGGGCGCAAGGCCTTGCGTAGCTCTGCTGTCGATTTCGGTCAGATAATCCAAGTAGATGCTCATCGTAATCCCAAGCTCAAGAGTGAATGGAGCCAAAAAAGTGCCGTGATCCGGCCTAATTCGGTTGCCCGAGGGCATGCGCGGCTCCCGCTACGCCAACCGAAATCAACTGGCAAGGCATCACATTTCGGCCAAACCGACTTGGGACGAAGATGCATGATATATCGGCAGGAGGATGCAACTGCGTGGCTGGCCCCATTCACGATGGACCGGAAGGGCCTCCTGCCCCGGACCGTCAATCCATCTCGTCGACCGGAACGCGCATGCGCAGAGAAGTGGAACCCGGGTTGGAGACGATCTCCAGCGTACCGCCTCGCTCGGTCAGGCGTTCGCGGATCGAGCGCGGGAAAATCGGCTCGTTGCTTTCGCCAAAGCCGTGACCATTGTCCGTCACTTCGATCTCGATGCCTACCGCACGCATGCGGCACTTGATGGTCACTCGCGTGGCATCCCCGTGACGTACGCCATTCGAAACGGCCTCGCGCACGATCTGCTGGATCTCCAGCGAGAGCCATACGGGCACCGGCACGCGATAGTCGGACTCGATGATGTCGACCGTGATCTGCCAACGCAGGGCCAGAGCTTCGCTCGTCGCCTCGAGATCGTCGATCAGGTTGCGCACGCGCGCATCGGAGTCCGTCTCGCGCAATTGCTCGATCAGGCGACGGACATGGATATGCTCGGCCGCCAGCGCGTCCTTGATGGCGTCGATCTCCCCGGTGACCTCGGGATCCGCGCCCACCTTCGAACGCAGCGCGACCAGCAGGAACTTCGCACCGACCAAGGAATGCGCTACGCTGTCATGCAGGTCGCAGGCGACCGACTTGCGCAGCCGGCTCAGGGCGCGGTCGAGCGCGTTGACCGCGCTGACCTGCCAGGCCACGCCTTGCGCCACTTCCGACGCGATAGCGTGGGCAAGGTACAAGTGCCCCCATCCCAGCATCGGAATGCCGGTAAGGATAAGGCAGTTGACGCCGTCCTCGCCGCTGGTCGGGATACACAGGCCCCGCTCCACTCCCAACTCCTTGAGGAGTTGGAAGCCGGGTAGTGCAGAAGCCTTGCATGCGCTCAGCTTGCCCTCTGCCGAGACGATCGCGCGATTGCGGACGAGATCGAAGAGCATCGGCTCCAGCTGGCGCAGGCGATCGGCAGCGCCGAAGCTCAATTTCCTGGGCTGAAGCCGTTCCTCCAGAGAGGCCGGCGTGCAGGAATAGCAGCCGAGATTTTCGCGATCGATCCAGCACAGCACGGCATCGGAGGCAGCGGCAGCTTCCATTGCATAACCCATCGCCGATGCGGTGACGGGATAGCCGGGCCCCGGGGTCTCGCCAGCGAACCGGGGCAGGTTCGTCTTGATCATCTGGCCGCTCGCCCAGACGAGAACCAGCGAGCCGAGCGGAACGAACAGCCCCCATCGCACCACGCTCGCCCAGGCCACAGTCCCGCGAGGCACTTCGACAAGCAGGATGTCGCCGATCCATACCGCGTTGAGAAAAGCGGCAATGGCAAGGACGAGCGCAAGGCGCCAGCGCAGGACGCTGCTGAACAGGATATGCCCGATCAGGCACAGCGACAGGACGACCCACGTCACGCCTTCGTTCATGGGCGGGACCGTCAGCGCAAGGAAAGCCAGTCCATCCAGCCCGATGAACGCCTCGGACGCGATGAAGTCGAGATACCAGTCATTGAAGGCGATGAGCAGCGCGACAAACGCAAAGGCCGCATAACCCAGCGCGAAAACGTCGAAGTAGCCGCCCTGAAGGCCGAGCCCCGATGACTTGGTGAAGGCGAACAACAGCAACACGAATGCGCAGAACGCCCGGCTTACCGCGACGATGTGGTTGGAGTGCGCCCCGCAGGTCAATTCGGACAGGAAGTGCAACAGCCGCGTGCCGGCGCCGGATGGCAGACCTTCTCCAGGACCGATCGGCTGTTCCCCCGCCTTGTCGAAATCATGGACCACGCCGTTCACGCCGCCCACCTCCGAAGGTAACGAAACGGTTTGAAAGAGACAGACACGAAGTCATGCATAGCAAGGCTCACCGCTGGGCGTTGCACCGAAACTGGCGATATTGAGCCTGAGACCGCGAAAGCCATTCGAACGCCATCTTTCTTTGTGCGAGCCTGCGTACGGAACGGTAACTGAGGGGCATTCGCGCCCCGGCGGCCCAACTTTCGCAACCTTGAATACACCCCCGGGTACGAAGCAGAAACCTCAATAACCTGCCCCTGCAGGAGCCGTTTACTTCTATGCCTCGACCGGCAAGAATTAAGTATCTATCGATAGTTAGTCAAGTTCCCTAACCGGGGTAGCTGGCGCGGTACTTCAATGCCGATCCAGCGAGGAGGCGGACCGCACCTCGTCGTCCCGCCACGAGACACTCCAGCAGCCAAGATGGCGACCAAATGGTCCGAGCTTGCAGCGAAAAGGCTATTCGCCGGCGTCTTTGAGGCTGTTCGCCAGCTCGGTCCGATTCGAAATGCCCAGCTTGGTATAGATGTTGTGAAGGTAGACCTTCACCGTGCCCTCGGTCGTACCCAGGCGCGCCGCGACTTCCCGGTTCCGCAGACCACGGGCCACATGCTGGGCCACGTCCAGCTCTTTTGGAGTAAGGCCGGCAAGGCGGGACGAAGGACTGGCCGAACTGGCATGGGCGATCGCCTTGTCGATCAGATCGCCATCCAGGTACCGCATGCCATTCTTGACCGAGTCGATGGCCTTGAGCAGACAATGCTCGGCATCGTGCTTGAAGACGATCCCGTTCACCTGCGACCGGATCACCGACAACAGTTGCTCGTCGTTCATTTCCACGGTCAGGATGATCACCGGGCGCGTATCGCCCCGCCTGCGCAATTCCGAGAGCGTCGAGACGCCATCACGACAGGGCATGCGGACATCGAGCAGGACGATGTCAGGATTCTCACGCTCGATCGCTGCAAGCGTTTCGTCCCCGTCGCCGGTCATGGCGACGACTTCGTGCCCACCCATTCGGAGTACGGCTTCGACACCCAGTCGAAAAAAGGGATGATCGTCGGCAACTAAGATTCGCGACACGTTTTATGTTTCCCACCCGACGACTGCCTTTCGGCAGCTTGATGCCCCCAACCCAAAGGTAACGCCCGATCATTACCTAGCGTCGGATTTTGCAAGGGCGCGTGGACAAGGTCAATAAAATAGCACCCCTGGATCACCCGATTTTCACAATCGATTCCAGGTCCGCCACCCACCGCGAATCCGGTACTCAGATAGTATGACTTGCGCAGGGGCATGGCAGGTCCGCGCATTAACTTGCGTTAGAAGTATTGACTAACGGCCTATATCTTTAGATATTAAACGCGTCTTTCAGCATAATGACCGATCATGGATAACGGCTCAGGACGCGGAGTTGTCAGATGACAGTGATGGCCAATATCAATCTGCGCAGCCGGACGGGCTACCTGCACGGGCAACCCACGCGCAAGCTCAGCCTTGAGGGAGCCGCCGCCAGCTTCAAGGGACAACGGGAATCCGTGTCCGTTACCAATCTGTCGAAGGCAGGCATGTTGCTCGAGACATCGGCTCCGCTCTCGGTGGGCGAACCGTTGATGATCCTCTTCCCCGAAGGAGAGACGTGCAACGCCAGCATCGTCTGGGCCGCCGAGACGATTTTCGCCTGCGAATTCGAAAAGGCCCTGTCGATCGCCACGATCCGGAAGGTGCAGCTGCAGAGTCCGCCGGAACCGCGCGCCGAGGAAGAGGCCGCGACCTCCGAAACCCTGGGCGCCCGCATCAAGCGACTGCGCCGCGAACGGGGCTTCGGCGTAGACCATTTCGCCAGCTACATAGGCGTGAGCCGGCCTACCCTGTGGAAGTGGGAGAAAGGCACAGTCTCGCCCCGGCAGAACATGGTCCAGACGATCGCAAAGGCGCTAGGCGTGCCGGAAAAGGAACTGCTCTACGGTAGCCGTCCCGAAGTGGTGCGCCACGACGCCAGCCAGCTTGCGGCCTTCGATGTTTCGAGTTCGGTCATTGCCAGCAAGAAGGTGGAGATCGCAAAGCTCATCGGCGTCGATCCCAATCGCGTGCGCATCCTGATCGAGACCTGATCCCGAAGCCCCTTCTCAGGCCGCTTCAACGCTGGGCCCGATAGCGCCAAGAGGTGTCTTTCGCACCCTATCGCCCGGTGCTTTCCCGGATTACCAGTTTGCCCGGCACCGGGCTCGTGTCGATGGCATCGCCAGAAGATACCCCGATGAAATTCGAGACGAGCCGCCTGGCAATGGCCGGCATGTCCTGCTCGACAGTCGTGATCGACGGATTCGTGAGACGCGTCGCATAGATCCCGTCGAAGCCGCACAAAGCCACTTGCCCGGGCACGCTCAGCCCACGTTCGTGCAGAGCCCGCAATGCCCCGATCGCCATGAGGTCGCACGTCGCGAAAATGCCGTCGAGTTGCGTGCCTTCATCGAGCACCTGATGCATCAGCTTGAGGCCCTGCTCCAACCGATCGGTCGGAACGTCCGAATAGCGCACCGTTTCCTTCATGCCGCGGCGGCTCATGACCGACCGGTAGCCCTCGACACGATCGGCAAACTGCCGCTGGTCGCCCGGCCTTGGCGAGAGACAGGCTATTGCCCGACAGCCAATGTCGACGAGATGCTCGACCGCGCCAGCCGCCGCGTCGACATTGGCCGCTGATATAGCCGAGAGACGCTGCGAAGCGATGCCCCACCCCACTACCGGCACCCCATCTTCGGCCAGCGCCCGGAAGCGGTCCCAGCAAACCTTGTCCCGGCCGCTGCCGATGACGATGTAGCCATCGGCCAGCCCTCGCATGACAAGGCCGACATCGCCCATCTTCTCGCTCATCAGCGACGTGAGGACAGCGTAACCTTCCGCATTGGCTGCCACCGAAATGTGCCCCTGCAAGGTGGTGTAGAAGGGATTGAGCGAGCCGATGCCCTCATGATCGTCATAGAGCACGACAAGAGCGATCGTGCGCGTCGTGCTGCGCCGAAGATTGGAAGCGGTGGCATTGGCGATGTAGCCCAGCTTGCGCGCCGCTTCCTCGACACGCACACGTATATCCGGCCTGACCGAAGTCTTGCCATTGAGAACGCGCGATACCGTCGACTGCGACACGCCCGCCAGACCTGCAACATCATATGCCGTGACGCGGCCCGAATTCACGCCTTCCCCTCCTGCACGACCCAACCGGAACAGCATCCGTCCGGTCAGACCCTCTATCGGCACAAGCCCATAGCAGCGCAAGCCCGGTGTAGGAACGCCCGAGATCGGCGATGCTTCCGGACGGCCAGCCGCACGAGCGCGACCCTGCGGGACCGCATGGAGGAGAGCGTCACAGCGTCCTGATCAGATCATGCTGCGGGCCGCTTCGCGCGCCTCCTTGTACCGAGCGCGTCGCCCCTCCTCGATCTTGAGCCGGGCATCCAGCCCCGGGTCTGCCGGATAGGCACGAAACGCATCGATCACTTCTGCAAAGACCTCGGCAAGTTCCTCGCGGAATTCCGGGTGAGAGAAGATATAGAAGCGGTTCTCCTTCACAGCATCGATCGTGCGCCGCGCGATCACTTCAGGCTCCATGCCGGCTTCGTGCACTTGCTCGAGCTGGTTTACGAATGCCTTGTTAACGTCCTTCGCCCCGGCCCTGAGCGTCGCGGGCCGAATTTCATCGCTGGCGTAGATATGCGTCTTCACCAGGCCAGGGCAGAGCATCGAGACACCGATCCCGTGCGGGGCAAGACTATATCGCAGCGATTCACTCAGCCCACGCACTGCAAACTTCGTCGTGTTATAGATGCCGGGCGTACCGCCGCACAGGAAAGCTGCCATGGATGCCGTATTGCAGATGTGGCCGCCCTGCCCTCGCTCCTTCATGCGCGGCGCGAAAGTAGCCACGCCATTGATCACACCGTGCAGGTTGACGCCAAGCAGCCAGTCCCAATCGTCGTAGGAAGATTCGTCGATCGACTGGAAGAGATTTACGCCGGCATTGTTGAACAGCAGGCTGACCGGCCCCAGTTCGCGCTCCACCCTTTCGGCGGCTTCGGCAAAGCCCTCCCGCGAGGAAACGTCGAGCTGCACACCCATCACTTCCTGATTTTCGAGGAGCTTCAATGCCTGCTCCAAGGCATCCTCGCGTATGTCTGCAATGGCGACCTTGCAGCCCTCGGCCAGAAGCGCGCGCGCAAGCCCCAGTCCGACACCGTTCGCCCCGCCGGTTACGAAGGCCGTTCTTCCCGAAATATCCTGCATTGGCATTTCCTCAGGCCGCGCTGATTTCGGAGAGTTGATCGGCGCGCAGCGCGTTCTGGCGCCCGATTTCATCAGCGATGGCCGGATTTCGGAAGAGAATTGCGAAGGTACGCTTATATTCTTCGCTCTCCGGAAGGTGGGTCTGAACCGCAGCGGTGGTCGCCTCACCCCGTTCACGCACGCCGTCCAGGAACTCACTGTGCGTGAGGATGTAGAGTTCATCGTTCATGATGCCGCGCAGTACACGCTGCCCCACCTCTTCCTTCGTCTGGTAAAGGTGGAAGAACTGGTCACCCGACTGCCGGCGCTTGTCCGCCTCGGCATAGCCGGTTGCACTCAGTTCCTCCGGCCGGGTCTTGCCCGCCTCGGCGATATTCGACTGAACGGCCCCCGGACAGAAGGCCGAGCAGATCACGCCGCGCGCTTCCAGTTCCGGACGCATGCATTCCATCATGGAAACGACCGCGGCCTTGCCGGATGAATAGATCGTCGTGCCTGCCGCCGGCACCAAGGCCGACATCGAAGCCGTGTTGACGATGTGCCCGCCTTCGCCATGTGCCAGAATTCTTGGCAAAATTGTGACAATCCCGTTGATTGTCCCACCGACATTGACGCCCATCACCCAGTCCCAATCGGCATAGGTCGCAAGGTCGGTGGGTCCGACAACCGCAACGCCTGCATTGTTGCACAGCAAGTGGATCTTGCCGAACTTCGCCTCCGCGCGGTCTGCAGCCGCAGCAAAGGCCTCGCGGTCGGTCACGTCCAGCCTGATCGCAAGAACCCGTTCGCCACCACCCAGTTCGGCAACCGCCTCGTCGAGATGATCCTGACGGATATCGGCAATCGTCAGGTTCATGCCTGCGCCGAGCAAGGCCTTGTCAATGCCAAGGCCAATGCCGCTGGCACCGCCTGTCACGAATGCGGTCTTGCCCTGAAGATCCTGCATGATTTGCGTCCTCTCTGAATGTCTTTCCTGCGTCGAAACGAATCTCCCCCCTTTTGTTCACCAACCAAAGTTAGTATGCAAGACAAACATTCACGATTGATCCCGTGCCCAAGAAGGCATTTGTAGGACGAATGGGAGAAACCATGGCCGCAGCAACTGCCAATGTCGCGATGCTGGAACAGTCACCGCAGATTGCAGCACCGGACGCTGCAGACACGCCGGAATGGCCAAGTTCGGCTTCAGCCTATTGGGCCCTGACAGTCATCGTACTCGCGACCTTCATGACCTTCTTCGATCAGGTCGTGTTCGGAATGCTGGCTGAACGAATAAAGATCGATTTCGGACTGAGCGATTCGCAACTCGGCTTCCTCGCAGGGCCAGCCAGCATCATCTGCTATCTCTTCGTCGGCATTCCACTCGCGCGCCTGGCAGACATCTGGCCGCGCAAGTACGTGCTCGCCGGGGGTGTTTCCGTCATTGGCTTCGTCACCGTTCTTGGCGGGATCGCCCAGACCTTCACGCAGTTCGTAGGGACCCGCGTATTCCTCGCGGCGGGTGGCTCTGCCCATGCCCCCTCGTCCTATTCGCTCATCGCCGACATGTTCCCCCCTGCGAAGATCACACGCGCTTTCGCGATCCTGCAATTCGGCTTCATCGGCGGAACGACTCTGGGGCCACTGGTTGGGGGACAGCTCATTGCGCTCACCGCGCCCTGGGCTCCGACCGAAATCGGACCGATCCAGATCCTCGGCTGGCAATGGATCCTGATCTGGACCGGGCTGCCCGCCTTCCTTGTCGCCCTGCTCTTCCTTACCGTACGCGAACCGCGCCGCCGACTGCCCACTGGCGAAGGTCCCGCCGTGAACGGGGATACGAGTCTTGCGCGGCGAGTGCTGACTTTCACCGGCCTCGATGCGGCCAGGGCCATTCGCGCCAACCGCAAGGTCTATTACCCGATGTTTCTCGGCCTTGCCCTCAGCGCCCTCGAAAGCACCGGGTTCGCATTCTGGCGCGTGCCCTTCCTGATGCGCACATACGGCTGGACCGAAGCCGAGATTGGCGCCGCGACATCGGCCTCGATGCTCGTAGCGTCGCTTCTCGGCCTGCTGCTCGGCGGCACCCTCGTCGAATGGCTCGCCAAGCGGCACAAGGATGCGAACTTGCGCGCGGCCTTCATCTGCTTCGTTGCCGTCACGATCTGCGCGATCCTTGCGCCGCTCATGCCTTCCGCCGTGCTCGCCATTCTCGTCATGTCGGTCGGCGTGATGTTCGGCATAGGTGGAGCGGTGCCGCAGAACGCAGCAATCCAGCGCGTCGCCCCAAGCGCAATGCGGGGTCAGGTGACCGCCATCTACCTGTTCATGTTCACGTTCTTCGGGGCGATGGGCAGCTTCGCGATTGGCCTCGTTGCGCAATACGTCGTTGTCGATCCGGCCAGGCTCTGGCTGGCGCTGGAGATCACGGCGGCACTGCTGATGCCGCTCGCAACCCTGTGCATCTACCGCGCCATTCGCCCCTATCGCGAAGAAATCGAGCGCCTTGAGGCAGCAGGAAACTGATGTCCGGCCGGCACCCATAACAGCAAGGAGAAGACTGAAATGGCAGACGACGAGCGCATTGGCGCCCTCGAGGCGCAAGTCGCGAACCTCGCACAGCGTCTTACCCAACGCGAAGATGAACTGGACGTGCGCAAGCTGCAGCACCTCTACGGCTACCTGATCGACAAATGCATGTACAACGAGGTCATCGACCTTTTCACGGACGACGGCGAAGTTCGCTTCTTCGGCGGCCTCTGGAAGGGCAAGGAAGGCGTGCACCGTCTCTACGTCGAACGGTTCCAGAAGCGCTTCACCCACGGCAACAACGGTCCGATCGACGGCTTTCTGCTCGATCATCCGCAATTGCAGGATATCGTCACGATCGATCCCGATGGCGTTACGGCCCATGCCCGGGCCCGCTCGATGATGCAGGCCGGTCGCCATCGCGATTTCGTCGACACTTCCAATCCGCTCACGGCAAGCGTGCGGCAATGGTGGGAAGGCGGCATTTACGAGAACACCTATCGCAAGGTGGACGGCGTGTGGCGCATCCATGTGCTCAACTACTTCCCGCACTGGCATGCCGATTTCGACAAGGGCTGGGCTTTCACGAAAGCCGAATATGTACCCTTCCCCAAGGAACTTTATCCGCAGGACCCAAGCGGCCCCGACGCCCTGATCGAAGACCACTGGCTCTGGCCTACCCACAAGCTCCTGCCCTTCCACATGCCTCACCCGATCACCGGCAAGCCGATGGTCGCGCAGCGCTGGCAAGGTGACATCGATCGCGAACACGCGCGCAAGGAAGGCTTCCCCGCCACATAATCCCAGCCATCCCCATCGGCAGACCTGTCGCCGCACGCGCCTGCGCGGCGCTAGGTTTGCCGTCGCCACGATCCAGGTGAGGCATGATCCAGTACCCCAAGCTTTCCATGATCATCGACGGCGAGCGCATATCCGGCGAAGGGCGACGCACCCACGCCGTCCTCAATCCGGCCACCGGCGAAAGGCTGGCTGAACTGCCGCTCGCCAGTGCTGAGGATCTTGACCGCGCCCTCGATGTCGCCGCATCCGGCTTCCGGCTCTGGCGCAAGTCATCGCCGCAGGAACGCGCCGCGGTGCTGCAGGGCGCGGCGCGACTAATGCGCGAACGATGCGAGGACATCGCGCAGGTCGCCGTGCTCGAACAAGGCAAGACACTCGCCGAAGCGCGCATCGAAGTGGCAATGAACATCGGCCTGTTCGAATTCTATGCTGGCGAAACCTTTCGCATCTATGGGCGGACCCTCGTGCGGCCCGAGGGGATGCGATCGACCGTACAGTATGAACCGGTCGGCCCCGTCGCAGCCTTCGCGCCCTGGAACTTCCCGATCGGCAATCCCGGCCGGAAGCTCGGGGCACCGATAGCCGCAGGCTGCTCGGTCATTCTCAAGGCGGCGGAAGAAACGCCCGCGTCAGCTCTGGCTGTCCTGCAGTGCCTGTTGGATGCAGGCTTGCCACCCACTGTGGCGCAGGCCGTATTCGGCGTACCGGATGAAGTCAGCCGGCACCTGCTGGCAAGCCCGGTGATCCGCAAGCTCTCCTTCACCGGATCGACTGCGGTGGGCCGCCACCTCGGCGCCCTTGCCGCGGCGGGCCTGCAGCGCACGACAATGGAGCTGGGGGGCCACGGCCCCGTGCTGGTCTTCGAAGATGCCGACCTCGACCGCGCGCTCGATACGCTTGTCGCGCAGAAGTATCGCAATGCCGGACAGGTGTGCGTTTCGCCGACGCGCTTCATAGTCGAAGACGGCATCTTCGAGGCCTTCTGCGACGGTTTTGCCGAACGGGCGAAGGCGCTCAAGGTCGGGGATGGCCTCGCCCCTGCAAGCCAGGTTGGGCCGCTCGCCAATGCCCGCAGGGTGGAAGCGATCGATACGCTTGTGAAGGAAGCGCTCGAAGCGGGAGCCCGGCTGGAGACCGGCGGCGAACGCCTTGGAAACCGCGGCTTCTTCTACGCGCCAACTGTCCTTCGCGACGTTCCGACGGCGGCGCGGATCATGAATGACGAACCTTTCGGGCCGGTCGCCCTGATCAACCGCTACGCAAACGAGGAAGCCATGATCGCGGAGGGCAATCGCCTGCCCTACGGCCTCGCCGCTTATGCGTGGACGCAGGACAGTGCTCGCCAGAAGCGGCTCGCCGCGCAGCTTGAAGCCGGGATGCTCGGGATCAACACCGCCATGATCGGCGGTGCAGATGCGCCCTTTGGCGGGGTCAAATGGTCCGGTCATGGCCATGAAGATGGACCGGAAGGGCTCATGGCCTGCCTGATTGCAAAAGCCGTCCACGAAGGCTGAAGGGAATTCGCAAGATGTCAGATATCGCGACAACCGCCGATCTGCAGACCGGCGGCGGGCAAGGCTACTTGCGCATCGCTACCGAGGAAGCCTTCGCCACGCGGGACCAGATCGAGGTGTATCTGCGAATGGTACGCGACGGTACCGCGGACCTCGGCATGACCTCGCTGTGGGGATTTTATGCGCAGAGCCCGAGCGAACGGGCAACGCAGATCATCGAACGCCTGCTGGACCTTGGCGATCAACGCCTCGCCGACATGGACGCGGCCGGGATCGACAAGGCGGTGCTGGCGCTGACCTCTCCCGGCGTGCAGCCGCTTCACGACCTGGAAGAGGCACGGCGCATCGCCGGCAACGCGAACGACTGTCTGGCCGAGCGCTGCGCAGCCCACCCCGACCGCTTTATCGGCATGACCGCCGTCGCACCGCAGGATCCACAGTGGTCAGCACACGAAATCCTGCGGGGCGCAACGCAGCTCGGCTTCAAGGGCGTCCAGATCAACAGTCACACGCAAGGCCGGTATCTGGACGAGCCGTACTTCGACCCGATCTTCCGGGCGCTGAGCGAAGTGGGCCAACCGCTATACATCCATCCCGGCACGCCGCCCGATTCCATGATCGCCCCTCTACTGGACGCCGGCCTCGACGGCGCGATCTACGGCTTCGGAGTCGAAACGGGCATGCATCTGCTGCGCCTCATCACCGCCGGCATCTTCGATCGCTACCCGGACCTTCAGATCGTGGTCGGCCATATGGGCGAGGCCCTGCCCTACTGGCTCTACCGCCTCGACTACATGCATCAGGCCGGCATCCGTTCGCAGCGATACGAACGCATGCGTCCGTTGCAAAAGACGATCGCCGGGTATTTCCGCAGTAACGTCCTCGTGACCTGCAGCGGCATGGCCTGGGAACCTGCCATTCAATTCACCCGGCAGGTGATGGGCGAGGATCGGGTGATGTACGCCATGGACTATCCCTACCAGTACGAAGCCGATGAAGTGCGCGCTCTCGATGCGATGAACCTCTCACCGCAGAGCAAGCGCAAGTTCTTCCAGACCAATGCAGAACGGTGGTTCAACCTGTGAAGGCGGACGTCAGGAACGCCTCCGGGCCGGATCGCACTTTCGAAGCGCCACGCCAAATCGCCCGGGGCGGATGGTACGCGCTGGCGCTGATCTCACTCACCAATGCGCTGAGTCTGCTCGATCGGCAGATCCTCGCCATTCTCGCGCCGGCGATCAAGGAGGACCTGAAGATCGGCGATGCCGAGATGGGCCTGTTGTTCGGAACGGTTTTCGCCTTGTTCTATGCCCTGTTCTCGCTGCCGGTCGGACGCCTGGCAGACGGCTGGCTGCGGGGTCGCCTGCTGTCATTGAGCATCCTTTTGTGGTCGGCAGCCACAGCGGTGGCCGGCCTGACGTCCAGCTTTGCGATGCTCGCCGCATCGCGCCTGTGCGTCGGTATCGGCGAAGCGGCGACGCAGCCTGCGGGCACATCGCTGATCTACGACTATTGGCCGCGCCATCGTCGCGGTTTCGTCATGGCGGTCCTCGCTGCGGCCATCGCGCTGGGGCTTGGCGGATCGCTCGTCCTGGGCGGGGTCGCTGCACAGATCTGGACCGATGCATTCCCGCCCGGCGAAGCCCCATTCAACTTGCGCGGCTGGCAGTTCGCCTTCCTCGTCGCGGCAACGCCGGGCTTCATCCTGGCCTGGTTTCTCTGGCGCCTGAAAGAACCGGAACGCGGTGCGATGGACGGTATCTCTTCCCCCACCGATCCGCATCCGTTCCTTTCCAGCCTTGCCCTGCTCGGTGCCGTCACGCCGGGACTGCACCTCCTCGCCATGACGCGCCGCAAGGCTGGCCCCCGCAGCATTGCCCTGAACCTTGCCGTGATCTTCGCGCTAGTACTTGGCATGGCCTTCCTGTCCCGGATTGGCGCGGCACACTCGCCGCGCCCGCCGCTGGGCTTCGGCTCGTTCGCCGTCGATCCCCATGTCCTGCAATGGCTGGTCATCGGCATCGGCCTGCTGACCATCGTGAACCTGCTGCAAGGCATCAAGGCCAGCGACAGCCAGGCATTCCGCGTGCTCGCCGGCTCACCGACACTCATAATGGCAATCGCGGTCGGCACGCTGCAATCGGCGATCAACTACGGCTTGATGGCATTCAATCCGAGCTTCCTGATCCGCAGCTACGATCTCTCGCTTTCCGAAGCCGCCTTGCAGTTCGGCCTGCTTTCGGCCGCGACAGGAATAGTCGGTCCGCTGGTCTGGGGACCGTTGTCCGATCGTCTGCACCAGCGCTTTCCCAGCAGCGGCCGCGCCATGATCGCGCTCATATCGATGGGCGCGTCCCCGCTGCTTTCGCTTTGGGTTTACACGGCAGATGCGCCTTCCGACTTCTATTTGCGCTTCGTCTTCTACGGCCTGCTTTTGACCGGTTGGATGCCCCCGCTTTATGCGATCCTCTATGATCAGGTTCTCCCGCGCATGCGTGGTCTGACCGCCAGCCTGTATCTGCTGGTCATGACGATCCTTGGCATGGGCGTTGGGCCTTACGTCGTCGGATTGGTATCGGATGCCACCGGCGACCTTCGCCTTGCAATGCTGTGTATCAACTTCGTGGCAGTGCCGATTGTCGTCCTGATGGTACTGATCGCCCGGCGCTCTGCCCGCGACGAAGGCAATCTCCTGAAGCGCGCCGGCCAGCCTGCCTGAAGGCCGGCGCGACTTCCCCTACCGTTTCTTCAGGCGGCAAGGCCGATAGCGTCGGCATCGGCCCAGTTGCCGTGAAGGCCGAAGCGTAGGCGGATCGGCACTTCGATGGTCGCCACCGGGCCCTTTCCGATCTCCAGCGCATCGAAAATCAACAAGTCGCTGCGTTGTTCTTCCAGACGATTGCAGACCTGCAGAATCCAGCCATCCCCTTCCGGGGTAACCGGAGAACGCGGCGCGAAACAGGGTTCCTGCAGGCTGCTGACGGGACCGCACCACCAGTGCTGCTCGCATCCTGTCTCCAGGTCTTTCAGGAACAGGCAGTTCATCAGCAACCCTCCTGCGCTTCCACCACGGATCTCGACAGGACGGCGCATGTCCATTTCCAGCATCCAGCCATAGCGGGTCCTGCGACCGGTGAATCGGTCATCGATGCGGGGGAACTCGGCCGCCGTGTCGCTAAGGCGTGTGATCGCCGAAAAGTCGGCACCGTTGGATGCCAAGTCGACCGTCCAGTCGGTCAGATAGCTCATGGCTTCCCGCCCGTTGAACGGCGCACCATGCACATCGGGGAAAAACGGGAACATGTTGTTCTTTGCCTCGGCGGTCAGGAAGTGGATCTGCGATCCCTCCTGCCAGGCATTGAGGACATGGCTGGCAAAGCAATTGTCCCTGCGAAACCAGCGTACCTGATCGCCGGTCACGCCCTCGCAGCGCGGCAGGACGCCGAGGTAGACGGGCATCGTCCTATCGAATCCGAAGTGCGGGAGCCCCTGCTCGAGCCGCTCCCAACTGCCGATCGAGGGAACGATGTGGATGACGAGATAGTCCTCGGTGATCGCGAAGTCATGCATCATGCAGTAGTAGGGCGCCTTGAACCAGACTTCACGGACCAGCGTTCCGCCTCGATCGACTTCGTAGTAGGCCACGTCGTCGCTGCACAGGCCCGAAGCGGCATAGCCGATCGCCACCATGTTGCCGGTCTTCGGATCCACCTTGGGATGCGCGGTGAAAGTTTGCCCCCGCATCGCCCCTTCGAAAGTTTCGAAACCGATCGTCTCCATCGAAGCGGGATCCATCAGCAAGGCAGGACTGTCTTCCTTCATGGCCCAGAGCTTTCCCGCATAGATCCAGGCATTGGTATTCGCCGTCGACCGGTAGACACCCTTGACCGATTCATCGTCCGTAAGCGGATTGCGATAGGCGCCGAACAGACCGCGCCCTGCCTCTCTTTCACGCAGCCACTTGTCGGTTCTCGCCCAGCGCTGGCGCAGATCGCATTGCCCGTCGTGAATGTGGAAGCGGGTGATCATCCCGTCGCCATTGAACGCGATGTCATCACCCAGCCGGGGCGGGAACTGCGGGTCGGGCTGAACCCGAAAGAAGGCACCGTTGAGTTCGCCCGGGATCGTCCCCTTGTAGGCAAGATCCGCGATGTCGGCTTCGATGCGGGACGGGGTATTGAAGCCCGTGAAGTTCGGCGTCTCGGGAAAGTGGGACATGGCCTCTCCAACTCAGATACTTTCGGTAAATTTTGTATGCACCACTAACATATTTATTCCAAGGCATCGCTTGACGATTCCCGAAAACGCAAGCAACAGGGAAAAATGAAGGATGCCGAAACATTCGCAGGACTGACAGCTGGCCGCACCCTGGACCACGTACTGGATCTCCATTTGCGCTTGGCGCAAAGCGCCACGCAGCGTCGCTTCTCGGAGATATTCAGCGATCTCGGAATCACGCAGACCCAGCTGACGGCAATGCTCCTGATTGCCGAAAACCCGGGCACCTCTCAGGCGGACATCGGTCGCACCCTACAGATGGACCGGGCAACGGTGATGGGCATCATCAACCGTCTCGAAGGCCGCGGGCTGATCGTGCGCGGGCAATCCGCGGAAGACAGACGTCGGCAGACACTCGACATTACCGAAGCCGGAGTGGCCATGCTGTCCGCGGCGCATGAACGCAGTGGTGAACTGGGCAGATGGCTGCGGGAGCGCTTTTCCGAAGCCGAATTCCACATGCTGGCAGCCCTCCTGAAACGCATCCACGAGGTCGACATCGGCGGAGTGTAAGCCTCAGTCGAAAAGCTGACCGAAATCCTCGAGCCTTTCTGCTCCCAGGCAGGCAAGGTCAGCCGCCGCCGCCGAATGGATCGGCAACTCTGCAAGGAAACAGGCCGCTGCAGATTTCATGCGCCGGGCGACGCCATCGTCACCTGCCCAGTGAAGAATGCGCAGGGCAATCCAGCCACTAGCGACCATCGTGCAGAGATCGAGATAGGCGACGGCGCCTGCATCGGCATCGCGTGGCGTATCGCGAAGGCCATCCATCTCCTGCGTCACCCGCTCCAGGCTGGCAATACTTCCGGCCAGCAGCCGGGACGGTTCATCATCGCACATGTCTGCCCGAACCATTGCCAAGAAGCGCGCAAGGCCCTCACCCTCCTCGCGCCAAATGCGGCGATGGACGAGATCGGTGGCCTGCATCCCGGTGGTACCTTCAAACACCGCAAAGACCCGCGCATCGCGCAGGCGCTGCTCGACCGGCCATTCGCGCGTATACCCTGCTCCGCCGAACACCTGCAGCGCCATGCTCGACACATCGAAGGCAAGTCGCGCCGCACCGTCCTTTACCAGCGGCAACAGGAACTGCGCGACAGAGGACCAGTGGGCCCGCGCCTCGGCATCCGGGGCGCAAGCGACAAGGTCCAGGGCAGCTGCACAGGCCAGCGAGACCCCTCGCGCGGTCTCGATGCGACCGGCCATCTGCAGCAGCATCCGCTGGACATCGACATGTTCGGCAATCGGCACGGGAGGCTCGTCGGGCCGCCCGCCCTGCCGCCTTTCCCGGGAATAGCGCAAGCCTGACTCGAACGCGCCGGTTGCAACCCCGATGCCCTGGGGCCCGCAGGACAGGCGCATGCGCAGCATCATGTGGAACAGCGTCTGAAGGCCGCGCCCTTCCTCGCCGATCAGATACCCGCGCGCATCCTCGAACCCCATGGCGCAAGTCGGCGATCCGTGAAGGCCCAGTTTTTCCTCGATGCGCCGAACGAAGACCCCGTTGCGAAACCCATTCTCATCGCGATCGGGCACGAGGAAAAGGCTGAGGCCACGAACCCCGCTCTCGGGGCCTGAACGGGCCAGCATGAAATGCCCGATACGCGCAGTCAGGTCGTGATCGCCGAAGGATATCCAGCATTTCTCCCCGGTTATGCGCCAGCCTCCGCACCCGTCAGCCACCGCACGCGTGCGGATACGCCCGACGTCGGATCCTGCATCAGGCTCCGAAATACAGATCGTACCACCCCACTCGCCAGCGAGAAGGCGCGGCACCCATTCGCTTGCCAGCTCGTCAGGTCCAGCCTCGGCGAGAAGTTGCGCCGCCGTGCGATTGGGCGTCGCCAACATCGCGAAAGCAGGCGATGCGCGGTTGAGCAGCTCCTCGCATGCGGTCTGCAGCACCAGCGGAAGGCCCATGCCGCCGCGTTCCTCGGGCAACGGCAGGCCGATCCATCCACCTTGCGCATAAGCCTGCCATGCCGACAGATGCCCTTCGGCAGTGACGACCCTACCATCGACAAGCCTTGCGCCCCGCCGATCCATGACGCAATCGACCGGCGCAACGACCTCTTCGGAAAGCCGCCCGGCTTCTTCCACGATGGCGCGCCACGTATCCGAGTCACTCTCGCAACCGGCCATTTCCAGGGCATCGCGAAACGGCCCGATCTCAAGGTGTCGGCAAAGCGCGTCGATGTGTGACTGATATTCCAAGCTCGCTCTCCTGTACCTGGAACCGCAGGCCGCAACGCCTCAATCGCGGGGACGAAACCGCATGGTTATGAGCGCAAACGCAGCGAACAGCGAGCCCATCGCGATAAGGGTGGAAACCCAGGGCAGGGAAAATCCCGCCTCGAACAGCACGCCGGCCAGGATTGGCGAGAGCGCCGCGCCGCCGCGACCGATACCGATTGCAAATCCCGTCCCTGTCGCCCGCACATGCGTCGGGAAACTCCGGGCGAAGATTACATAGAGGCCGGATACCGCGCTGTTGGTAAAGAGGCCAGAGACGAAGGCCAGCGCCGAAAGGCCAGCCAATGTCCGGACACCCGAAGCCCCGAACAGGGCGATCATGAGCGCCGATCCGAACAGCATGGCTATCGTGGCGCCCTTGAGCGGCAACTTCTGCACGGCGAACCCGAATATTCCGCCACCTATCGCCCCGCCAAGGTTCGCGGCAACCAGCACGCCAGCGGCCTCAGGCGCAGGGAAGCCAATGTCGACGACGATTTTCGGCGTCCACTTCAGGATGAAGTAAAAGCTGACGATATGGGCAAAATAGGCGAAGGTGACGAGAACGGTCGTCGCGAGGAGCCCGGGCCTGAAGATATCCGCAAGCGACGGCTTGTCCTTTCCGGACGGTTCGGGCGGCAAGGCTGATACCGGGCCATGCCCGAAGCGCGCCATGAGCCGGTTGATCCGCTCCAGCGTGTGGGGACCGCGGCGGACCAGCAGGTATTGCGCAGTTTCCGGAGCAAAGGCCCAGACAAGAGGAATGAAGCAGGCCGTCAGCAGGCTGCCGAACCAGAAGATGGCCCGCCAGTCGAACAGCACCAGTAATTCCGCCGAAATGAGACCGCCGATCACGGCACCCAGCGGATAGCCGATCACCATCAGACCCATGGCGATCGTGCGGCGCCGGGCATTGGCGAATTCCGCCGTCACGGCGTTGATCGAGGCAAGCATTCCGCCGATGCCGAGGCCGGTCAGGACACGCCAGATCGAAAGTTCGGTAATGCTGCCGGCCTGCGTCACCATCGCCATGCCCAGCGCCATCACGGCGAGGCAGCCCAGGATCGTACGCTGCCGTCCGACGCGATCCGCGACGCCCCCAAGGACAAGCGAACCGACCGCCATGCCGATCAGTTCCATCGACAGGACCGCACCCAGGGCGACCCTGTCGATACCCCATTCGGCAGCAATGCCCGGCGAAGCGAAGCTGATCGAAAGCACGTCGAACCCGTCCAGCGCGTTCAGGCCGACCATGATGGCCACGGCCACGATCTGCGCGCGTGACATGGGAGCATTATCGACAATGTCCCGTGGATCCTTCGCGTTCACCCAATTCCTCCCTTGGCGGGCGCAGCCGCCACAGGCAGGCACCACCCCGTTTAGTATCCTTGAGATACGAATACGTGTCTGCGAAAGGAATTCAATCGGTTTGGCGTGTGGCGAGCAAATTGCCGAAACGCGGGTGCGCAAAATGCATCGGGACGTCACGGCGATAGGGCGGGGTCGGACGATGCTCGCCGGAAGCAACCAGGGACCCATCTTTTCCCATCCCGAATATGCCCGGGATTTCCGCGAAATCTATGAGACGTCCCTCGCCGCCCTGCCCGAAGAGGATCCTCCGGCCGATCGCCTCGAGATCGAGCGCCTGCGCCGCGACGCCAATCGGGCGGCGGCGGCAGGTCGCACCGTTTCGATCAAGGAGCTGACCTGACTGCCGAAGGGCGGACACCGGACGGTCTCCGCCCTCCCGATCCCGTCAGGCGTTTTCGGGCTGGTATGCGCCGATGACCGACTTGATCTCGAGGAATTCCTCGATACCGAACTTGCCGAATTCCCGACCGTTGCCCGACTGCTTGTAGCCACCGAAGGGCATGTCGAAGACGAGACCGCCGGCGTTGACGAAAACGGCGCCCGCCCGCAGCTTGCCGACGATCTTGCTCGCCTTGGCGGGATCACCGGCAATGTAGGCGCCCAGACCGTAAGGCGTGTCGTTGGCGATGCGCACGGCGTCATCCTCATCCTCGTAAGGCATGATGGCCAGGACCGGACCGAAGATTTCCTCCTGGGCGATCGTCATGTCCGGGGTCACGTTCGAGAACACGGTCGGCTTGACGTAGAAGCCACGCTCCAGACCATCGGGACGCCCCAGACCGCCAGTTACCAGCGTCGCGCCCTCGTCGATGCCCTTCTGGATCAGACCCTGGATCTTGTCCCACTGCGCCTTGTTCACCACCGGGCCGATATGCGGGCCTTCCGTCATCGGATCGCCGACCGGCTTGGCGGCGAACATCTCGCCCACCATCCTTGCCGCTTCATCATGTTGCGACTTGTGGACCAGCATGCGCGTAGGGGCGACGCAGCTTTGGCCCGAATTGATCAGCACACCGCCCACCCCTCCGGGCAGCGCGGCATCGAGGGGAGTTCCTTCGATGATGATGTTGGGCGACTTGCCTCCCAGTTCCTGCGACACGCGCTTGACGGTATCGGCGGCATTCTTGGCAACCATGATGCCGGCACGCGTGGAACCCGTGAAACTGATCATGTCGATGCCCGGATGCTTCGCAAGCGCGGTGCCGACACCGGGCCCGTCCCCCTGCACGAGGTTGAAGACACCGGCAGGAACGCCCGCCGCTTCCATGACTTCAGCAAAGATCGCGGCGGAAGTCGGCGCTTCTTCGCTGGGCTTGAGGATCATTGTGCAGCCCGCAGCAAGGCATGGGCCGACCTTGGCGACGATCTGGTTCATCGGCCAGTTCCAGGGAGTAATGAGGGCGACAACGCCGATGGGCTCGCGGACCACCGTGTTCTCGCCCAGGCTCTCGGAGAACGCAAAGTCCTTGAGAGCAGCCAAAGCCTGGCCAAGATGCGCCACACCCGATCCCGCCTGCGCGGTGGACGCCGTCGAGATCGGACAGCCCATCTCGACTGCAATCGCTTCTGCAATGTCGGGAATACGGGCCTTGTAAGCCTCGATCACCCTTTCAAGCAGGGCCATGCGTTCTTCACGGGTGGTTTGCCCGAAGCTTTCGAAAGCCCGCCGCGCCGCCACCACAGCCCGGTCGACGTCAGCCGCCGTGCCCAGCACGATCTGCGAGCAGGTATCCTCGGTTGCGGGGCTCACGACGGGGTGCCCGACGCCGCCTTCGCTGTCGACCCAGCTGCCATCGATATAGTTCTGCAAGTAGCTCTTCATGAAAATGGTCCTGTTCTCGGCAAGAGTAAGAATATCGGAGATCTCAGGCACCGACAGTCGCGGCGGCAAGGCCCAGTTCGCGATCGGTGGCAGGCGTGCCCCACTTGTCGCGCGGAGGCATGGGACGCTTGTCCCAAGCCGGATCGAGAGTGAAGCTGGAGACCTGCCGCCCTTGAGGAAGACGACCGTTGCCACCGCCCTGGCTGTAATCGTAATACAGGGTCATCAGCTCGCGATGACTGTGCCTGTTCGCAACGGCCGGGTGTTCGGTACAGGCCTCGCGCCAACGCAATACGCGCGTGAGGTGCCGGGGCACTTCGTAATCTTCATAGTATTCAAGGAACCAAAGGCGCTTGAACATCGGCGCAAAGGCCACTTCGGCCCAACCGAAAGTAGCGAACAGATAATCGCCGTCAGGGCTGTAGTGCCTCAGGAAATCATCCAGCCTTGCATACTGCGCATCCACTTCCGCCTTGTGGTCGTCGCGCTTCGAGCGGTCCCGGTTGAGGATCATGCGATAACCGGCACCGGTAAACTGCCCGTCCGTGGCACAAAGCATGGCCTCGACCGCATGTTCAAAGGGATCGCGCCGCGCGACCGGCCGTTCGGGAAACCGCTCCTCGAAGTAGCGCAGGATCACCATGCTCTCCTTCAGGGTTTCGCCGTTCTCCAGCTCGAGCGCGGGAAGCGAGGTCGTCCCACGCGTTTTCGACAGGAGCCAGTCCGGCCGAGGCTTCGAGATGTCGATTTCATGGTCGGCCATGATCCCCGACAGCCCCTTGAGATCGAGCAGGATTTCCACGCGTTCGGAAAAAGGGCAGCCCGGGATGTGATACATCCGCAGGGCACCCGGCGGCGGCTCTTCGTGCCATGCCATCGTCACTCTCCTCTCAGTCCGCCATCTCGGCACTTCGTGCAGTTCCGCGGTTGACCGGAGCCACCTCGATCCCTGCACCGTCACGCACGAACGGTTCGGGATCACCTTCCCGCAGTTGCAGGCCGAAGAGACCGTGCATCCCGGGGTGCCGGCCCAGCCCGCCATGGAGATCGAAACCGCGATCGAGCCAGCCGCGCAAGGGATCGTCCTCGGTCAGAGGTGGTGTCGTTGCGACCGAGGCCGTCCACAGAAAGACGGAAAGCGCCGTGTAATCGGCGAAGTTCGGCGCATCCCCGCCAAGCCAGGGCGTATCGCGCAGCAACTTGCGGAAGGGTTCCAGCGTCGGAGGCACCAGCGGCAGGCGATCTTCCCTGCCCGCCTGCACTTCCTCCAGAGTCTTCCCGCCCAGAAACATCGTCTCGCGCGAGTGGCGGACATAGGCCTGATCCTGGGGCAATGACAGGTCGTGATAATCCTGGATATAGCAACGGAACCAGGGGCCGATCGCAGTCTGCCACAGCCAGGCGTCGAGAAACTTGGTGAGCTGTTGCATCGAAGGGCCTTCGAACAACATCGGCCGTTCCGGATAGCGCTCATCGAGGTATTCGGCGATTTTCCAGCTGTCCAGCACCCATTCGCCGTCATCGACGATGACCGGAACGCGCTCGCTGCGCCCACCCGTCCGTTCGGCGATTCCGGTAAAGCCGCCGGGCACGATATCGATGTCGAACCCCTTGTGCGCCAGCGCATATTTCGAACGCCAGACGAAGGGGCTGATCGTGCAGCCCGAAGCGAGTTGCAGATCGTAAAGGGTAATACGGTTGTCTCTGGCCATCCCGGGAAGCTCCTTGGTCGCAGGTTCGTGGCGGTGGGAACCGTCAGGCGGTGACTTTCCGGCCACGGTCGGCGAACTCGCTTTTCGAGTGAGCGAACATCGTCTTGCAGGCCGGGCGGTCGTTGATCTTCTCGATCCACGCTACGAGGTGCGGTGTCGCTTCGCGGTTGACGATATCGGAAAATCCGTTCTGCATGCCGTTGGCGATGGCGAAATTGCAAACGTCGGCCAACGTGAACTCATCGCCGGCGAGCCAGGGGCTCTCGGCAAGCCGCATTTCGAGCCGGTTCACCGATACGCCGATCTTGCGCATCTCTTCGGCCAGCACGTCCTTCGGGAAACCGGCGCGCGCGGTGCGCCACTTCGTACGTTGCTCCGGCACGGGAATGCGCGCGACCTTCGCCTCGAATTCCTCGTCCGAAAGCGCCCGCGCCATCGGCCCGATCATCCGTTCCCAGCCGATCGTGGAAACGCACCAGCAGAAGTATTCGTCCACCCACTTCGTCCAGACCCGCATTTCAGCGATATTCACCGGATCGACGGGTCGCAGGCGCGGAGCTTCGGGAAAGGCATCCTCGAGATACTCGCAGATCACCGTCGATTCGGTGATGATGTGCCCGTCATGGTCGAGCGCCGGGACCTGCCCGCGCGGATTGATCTTCTTGAACCAGTCTTCGTGATGCTCGAACCGCGTGGGATCGACGAAGCGCGGTGTGAATTCCAGGCCCTTCTCGTAAAGGGCAAGCAGTGGCTTGAGCGAATTGGCCCCCGGACCGAAGCTGTAGAGCGTCAACATGAACTGGCAGTCCCTCTCCGTCTGTCATTCTCGATATGACACGCAGAGTGCTGCACGGTTCGCGGGTGAGGAAGTCCACCGCCAATACTATTAGAATCGCCAACTGGTTAAGCGCTTCGGGAAGCTGTCAGTCCCACTAATACTGTTTTCGCTCTTCTGGTTGCGAAGGCGCCGCTCTGCTTGTCTTGCCCTTCAAGGCGCGGCGAATCGCGCGAAATGCGGAGAGAGACGCTTGCTCGAATTGCTGACATCGGAAACGCCGAACGGCTGGAAGACCACGATCATGCTCGAGGAACTGGGCGTGGCCTACAGGCTGCGCCCGATTTCGCTCACGGATCGAGAGCAGAAGGAAGAGTGGTATCTCAGGCTCAATCCCAACGGCCGCATTCCGACGCTGATCGATCACGATGTCGAAACTGTGCGAGGTCCCTTCGCGGTCTTCGAATCCGGTGCGATCCTCATCTATCTCGCCGAAAAGTTCGACCGCTTCCTGCCCGCAGATGTCACAGGACGCAGCGAAGTGATCCAGTGGGTCATGTGGCAGATGTCGGGCCTGGGTCCGATGATGGGACAGGCGACCGTCTTCAATCGCTACTTCGACGAAAAGCTGCCGTCCGTGATCGACCGTTACACCCGCGAGAGCCGGCGTCTGTTCGAGGTGATGGACCGCAACCTCGCCGATCGGGAATTCCTTGCAGGCGACTATTCGATCGCCGACATCGCCTGCTTCCCCTGGGTCCGTGGCCGCGACTGGGCCTGTATCGACATGGATGGCCTGACGCATCTCCAGCGATGGTTCGACACGGTCGCTGCCCGCCCGGCCGTGCAACGCGGTCTCCTCCTTCCCGAACCTCCCACGGCATCGGAAATGGCGGAACAGACGACCCGACAGGGCAAGAACATCCTGGCCTGAACGATGCAGCCATTCCTGATCCGCGAGCATCGCATCGAATGGGGCCAGTGCGACCCGGCCGGGATCGTCTTCGCCCCGCGCTTCATCGACATGTTCGCCGAGAGCACGATCCTCCTTTTCGAAGCGGCCGGCCTGCCCCGCAAGCGCGACATGCTTGCCCAGATGGGAGTGGTTGGCTTTCCCCTCGTCGACCTTTCGGCGCGGTTCGTCTCCCCAGCCAGCTATGGCGATGTGGTGAGGATCGAGGCAGATGCCCCGATTTTCGGGAAAAGCAGCTTCACGATTGCGCATCGCATCCTGCTGGGAGATCGGCTCTGCGTGGAAGGCACCGAAAAACGCGTCTGGACGGTCGCATCGCCCGATGCCCCCTCCGGCCTGCGCTCAACCCCTGTGCCGGATGACGTAAGGTCGCGCTTCTGCTGAACTTGCCTTTCGTGCCCGCAATGCAAGACGAAGGCTCTTCCTATCGGATGACCCCGATCTCGCTTACGCTGCTCGGGTATGGTGCTGCGCGCCTCGTTGCCCTGCTCACTGCCTGTCCCGGGATTATCGATCGCACTGCGCAGGAGCATCGAGTTCCGGCTTGAGCTTGCGCAGACGTTCGAGCAGAACGGCATCGCGTTCCTCGTTCGGCGCAAACAGGATCAGGCGCTGGCTGGAGGCTTCCTCGATCGCATAGGACGTGTGCCGGAACCAGATTTCTCCGATTTCGGGGAAGAAACTAGAATTGATCCCCTCAAAGTGAGCCCGGATCTCGCTACGCTCCCAACTCTCCCTGAACAGCGCGGATCGCTCGGCCATCTCGGCAATGATCTCGTCGAAGACTTCGGGCTGCGCGGTCTGGCTGTAATCCCACTTGAATCGCGCCGTCAGGCGCTGTCCCATTTCCCGAAAGAAGTCGGGATCGGCCTGATAGCGCTCGTTTAGCATCAGGATCTTGAACAGGTTGCGTTCGTTGCGCGGCAAAACACTGTAGTCACGGAAGGCGGCGGAAACGAAGGAGTTCCATCCCACGACCGTCCAGTCCTCGACGATCACGAGCGCCGGAATGGCGAGATGGTCAAGCAGATGCTGCGTGCCGGGCCGAATCGTCTCGTCAAAGCGCGAAACGAGCGGCGGCGGGCGATGCTGTGCCAATGCAAAGAGGTACTCGCGTTCGGTATCGGTCAGGTGCAGCGTGCGGCCCAGCCGTTCGATCATCGGCGCAGATAGCTGCACTTCACGGCCCTGCTCGAACCACGTGTACCAGGTCACGCTCATGCCGGCGAGCGCTGCCACTTCCTCGCGCCGCAGTCCCTTGGCACGGCGCCGCTCGCCCGGCGGCAGCCCGACATCGCCGGGCTTCAGCCGACCGCGCGCGGACTTCAGGAATCGCGACAGCTCTTCGCGATGCGACATCTTTGTGCTTCCTCCTCCAGTGTCATCCTGAACCAGTTACCTTACCTGATAGGATAGGCGCTGGTCTGTTCCGACCTTTCCGAATTTGCGAATCCCTCGAATCAGCAAATCAGAAGAACTGAGGAGAGCGAGATTGGCACGAAAAGTCTATATTACATGCGCAGTTACAGGAAGTTCCCCGATGCCGGAGCATCCGAACTTTCCGTTTCGGCCCGATCATGTCGCCAATGAAGCCCTGGCAGCTGCCGAAGCAGGCGCATCGATCATCCACGTCCATGTCCGCGACCGCGAAACCGGCGAACCATCGCAGGCGCTCGACGATTATCGCGAAGTCGTGGGCCTGATTCGCGAAAAGAACCGCGAGGTCATTCTCAACGTCACGACCGGACCGGGCTGCAACTGGATGCAGAGCGAAGAAGATCCGGCCGTATGCGGCGAAGGCACGCTGATGTTCACGGCAGAGCGCAGGCTGGAACATATTCTCGATCTCAAGCCGGACATGTGCACGCTCGACATCTGCACCATGCAACTCTGGGGCGGTGTCGCGATCAATCTCGATCCGATGATTACCCGCATGGGCCAAATGATCCAGGATGCCGGGGTCATGCCCGAAATCGAATGCTTCGAGGCAGGCGACTTCGTATTCGCCGATGACCTCATGGCGAAAGGGGCGATCCCCGGCAACGCGCCGTTCTCCTTCGTCCTCGGCACCAAGTACGGATTGCCGGCGACACCGGAAGCCATGCTCTACGCATCCAACCAGATTCCGAAAGGCGCACATTTCACCGGCTTCGGCATCAGCCGTCACTCCTACCCCATGGCCGCACAGTCAGTGCTCCTGGGCGGTCATGTCCGCGTCGGCTTCGAAGACACGATCTACCTGCGCAGGGGACTTATGGCGCCCGACAACGCCGCTCACGTGCGCTGGGCGGTCGAACTGATCGAACGCCTGGGCGCTGATGTCTCAAGCGCCGCAGAAACGCGCGACATGCTCGGGCTGGAGAACCACGCCTTCGCCTGAAAAAACACCATGCTCAAGGGAGAGTGAAGATGACACAAGTCGCAGGCCGCACAGCCTTCATAACAGGCGGCGGATCGGGCGTGGCGTTGGGCCAGGCCAAGGTCTTTGCGAAGGCAGGTTGCAGGATCGCCATTGCCGACATCAGGCAGGACCATCTCGACGAGGCGATGGCCCACTTCGCCAATACCGACGCCACGGTGATGCCGGTCCTTCTCGACATCACCGACCGCGAGGCCTACCGGCGCGCCGCCGATGACGTGGAAGCAGAGCTGGGACCGGTCGAACTGCTCTTCAACACCGCTGGCGTCTCTCATTTCGGCGCTATTCAGGACGCCACGTACGATGACTGGGACTGGCAGATCGACGTCAATCTTCGCGGTGTCATCAACGGCGTGCGCACGTTCGTCCCGCGCATGGTGGAGCGGGGCAACGGCGGACACATCGTCAACACCGCATCGATGTCGGCTTTCGTCGCGCTGAAGGGAACCGGCATCTACTGCACCACCAAGATGGCCGTTCGCGGCCTGACCGAGACTCTGGCTCTCGATCTGGACGGCACCGGGATCGGCGTATCCCTGCTCTGCCCCGGGGCCGTGAGCACCAATATCCACGAAGCCTTGCTAACGCGGCCGAAGCATCTTGCCGATACCGGATACTATCGGGCCGACCCAACCATGTTCGAACACCTCAAGAAGGTGATCGAAATCGGAATGGAGCCCGAAACGCTGGCCCGGCACGTGCTCAAGGGCGTGCAGGAGGACCAGCTGTACATCCTCCCCTATGCCGAATTCCGCGGCACACTGGAGGACATCCACGCCCGGGTCATGGGCGCACTTGCACGGCCCGAAGACGATCCGGACTATGAGCGCCGCGTTGCCCGGGGCGTGCCCGGTGGCGAAAGGAAGCAGGAGGAAGCCGCATGAACAGCCCCTTCATGGCTTTCGAAACGCGGGTTCGGGCCCGCGTCGTCGCTCTCGATCACTTCAACGTGATCGTCTCCGACCTCGACCGTAGCGAAGCATTCTACCGCGATGTTCTTTCGCTGGAGAGCTGCGCTCCGCCGGCCCCGCTTACCCGGGAGATGGCGCGCTGGATCTACAACAGCGACGAGCGCCCCATCCTTCACCTGAATGCACAAGACGCGCCGCGCGCCATGGACCGGGACATGACTCCGGGACCGACCGGGGCGCTCCACCACATTGCCCTTCGCTGCGAAGGTTTCGATGAGATCCGGGACCGCCTGGAAGACCGCGGACTCCGCTACGAAAGCAATGTTATCCTAAGCATCGGCCTGCGCCAAATCTTCGTCCATGATCCGGACGGCGTCCTGCTGGAACTCAACTTCTTCGACGAGTAAGGCGGGCAAGCGAAGGCGCGTTCGCCTAGACAGACAGGGTCCCGAGCACGCCGCCATCGACCGCGAGGCTCTGTCCCGTCACGTGCGATACGGCATCGGCAGCACTTGGGCGATAGCGCGAAACGCACACAGGAGATTGACCTGCATGGCCTGCATGAAATCACTGTCCGGGTAACTCTCCACCGGGGAGAAGGCCCCCCGGTTCCGGCGTTGAGGAAAAGGCCATCGACGAGACCGTTAACCGCGACGGCCCGGTCGATCGCGGCAATCAATGCCGCGCGGTCAGACAAGACCCAGCACTTTGGCCGCATTGTCCTTCATGATCCCGGCCATGACGCTTTCCTTGAACCCGATATCGCGAGCCGCCTCGATCCACATGTCAGGCCGGATCAGGGGGAAATCCGAACCGAACATCATTTTGCCCGAAAGCTGGCCATTGGCGTAGCGTACGATCTGGGGCAGAAAGTACCGGGGGCTCCAGCCCGACAGGTCGATGAAGACGTTCTCCTTGTGCAAGGCCATCGACAGGCTCTCATCCACCCAAGGCCAACTGGGGTGAGCCAGGATGATCTTCATGTCGGGAAAGTCCGCCGCGACATCGTCCACCAGCATGGGGCGGCCATATTTCAGGCGTAGCCCTGCGCCGCCGCGCATCCCCGTGCCCATGCCGGAATGCCCGGTGTGGAATATGGCCGGCAATCCGAATTCGGCGATGACCTCGTATATCGGATAGCCGACGCGATCGGCCGGGTGACAGTCCTGCACGATGTGATGGAACTTGAACCCCCGCACGCCGTGGTTCTCGACAAGATCGCGCGCTTCGCGAGCTCCGAGCTTGCCCTTGCGCGGATCGATCGAAGCGAACGGCAGGCAGATGTCCGCATGTTGCGCGGCAAAATCCGCAACTTCGTAGTTGGAGACCCGGCGCGCTCCCAGACCACTCTCCGCATCGACCGTAAACAGGCAGAAAGCGATATTCTGGCGCCTGTAGATCTCTGCGATCTCGGGCATCTTGGGACGTTCGCGAGGCGCCTTGAAATAAGCCGAGGCAGCATCGAAGAACTGGGCCATGACCGGATCCTCGGGATCATGGCAGGAAACTTCGGCGTGGACATGAACGTCGATCGCGCGGATGGCCTTTACGTCGATGGTCATCGGCCAGCCGTCTTGGCGGAGCCCGCGTCGAGATCGCGATCCTCGTTCGCACGATGGACGACGTACTGGCGGACCGCCTCGATTTCATCGGGGTTCAGAACATTCGCGAAACTGACCATGCCGTTGGCTTCGAGGGCACCGTCATGGACCACGGTCTGGAAGGCCGTTTTGTCTGCAACGATCGCAGAGCGACGCAGATCGGGCAGTAGCCCGCCGCCAATGGCCGCATCGCCGTGACAGGTTCCGCAGAAGCGACCATAGCGATAGGCGCCACTCTTCACCTGCTGCATCGTGCCGGTGAAGGGCGGCGGATCGATGGGCAGCTGATTAATCGGCGGGGTTGCAGGAAGCTTGGCCTTCCCGCCCAGCTTGAAGACGAGCAGCCGGCTGACGTTGTGCACCGGCCCACCGTCCTGCGACAGCAGTCCAGGTGCCAGGGCCCAGATACCGCCCCACCCCGCGACCACGGCCAGATACTGCGTATCGCCGATCTTGTAGGTGACCGGCGGTGCGACCACGCCGGTCTGGACAGGGTAAGACCACAGCTTCGCCCCCGTATCGGTGGCGTAGGCCGCCATTTCACTTTTCATGTTGCCCTGGAACACGAGTCCACCGCCGGTCGCCAGTAGGCCACCGTTATTGGCGCTGGGGAACGTGACCCGCCAGCGCTCCTTCTGCGCCACCGGGTCCCAGGCGATCAGGACGCCCTGCGTCGCCTGTTCGGCTCCGGCGCGGACCTTGCGATCGGCCGGCATGGCCCCGGCGGACATGTCGACGCCGGTATTGAAACCCTTCTTCGCCGGCTTCCAGTCCTTGTCCGCAAAGTAGGGGAAGGCTGCGATCTGGGCCGGAATGAATACCAGTTTCTCCTTCGGGTCCCACGCCATCGGATGCCACGAGTGCGCCCCGCCTGCGCCCGGCGATCCGATCCATGGGCGACCGGTCTTGTAGTAGCGCGCCTCGGGGTTCTCGATTGGCCGCCCGCTCTTCGGATCGAGGCCGCTGGCCCAATTGACCGGCACGAAGTTCTTGCCCGAGATGAACTCACCCGTCTCACGGTCGATCACGTAGAAAAAGCCGTTCTTGGGCGCCTGCATAAGCACCTTGCGAACTTTGCCGTCGATCTTGAGATCGGCAAGCATGATGTGCTGCGTCGCCGTGAAGTCCCAGGTTTCGCCCGGTGTTTCCTGGAAATGCCAGACGTATTCGCCGGTTTCAGGGCGGATCGCGACGATCGATGAAAGGTATAGGTTGTCGCCCTTGCCTTCCGATCGGATGCCGTGATTCCAAGGGCTTCCATTGCCGACACCGATGTAGAGCAGATCGAGTTCGGGATCGTAGGCCATCGCATCCCAGACCGTACCGCCGCCACCTTGTGCCCACCACTTGCCGTTCCAGGTCTTCTCGGCATCCTTGAGATATGTCTCGGCATTCTTCCCGGGCCGGTCGGGCACCGTGTAGAAGCGCCAGGCCTGTTTCCCGGTCTGTGCGTCATAGGCCGTGACGTACCCGCGCACGCCCATCTCTGCCCCGCCATTGCCGATGATCACTTTCCCGCCGATGACGCGCGGGGCACCGGTAATCGTATAGGGCTGGCTCTGGTCAACGGTAACCTGGCTCCATAGCGTCTTTCCGCTTTTGCGATCGAGAGCGATGAGACGCCCGTCGAATGTTCCCAGGAACAACTTGTCGCCCCAGGCCGCCAGCCCGCGATTGACGACGTCGCAGCAGCCATTGACACCCGCCTTGCCGGGAACCTCCGGATCGAAGGCCCACAGTTCCTTGCCCGTCACCGCATCATACGCTTTGACCTTCGACCAGGCAGTGGAGATGTAGATGACGCCATCGATGACCAAAGGCGTCGCTTCCTGACCTCTGGAGGTGTCCAGATCCGCAAACCAGGCAAGTCCGAGATCCCTGACGTTCTGCCTGTTGATGTCGGCAAGCGGCGAATGGCGCTGTTCGTCGTAGGTACGCCCATAAGAAGGCCACGCGTCATTCGCTCCCTCGGCGATAAGCCGCCCGTTGACGCCGTCTTGGGCGAGATCCTGCGAACTGTTGGCAAGACCCATCCCGCAGCCTGACAGGGCTAGGCATGTGCCCGACACGACAACCGCCAGCAACGAGAAACCCTTCGCAACCATTCCACTCTTCCCGCATTCCGGCCGTCAGCTGCGCCGGTTGATGATTTTTTGGACGTATTCGGGGCGACGCACGGTCATCCCCAGCGGTTGATCTCCGGACCGGGAGCCCAGAAGGTCGCAACATCCGCTCCGCCATCGGCAAGGACAGAAGCCACAGCGGGACGAGAGCGAACGCGCTGCAGCCAGACCGTCGTCAGCGGCTTGTCCCGGAAGGACTCGGGAAGAACCCGTTCCATTCCTGCAAGCCAGGCGAAGGTGGCGAGATCGGCGATCGTCAGCTCGCCCATCAGCCACTTGCGCCCGTCGCCAAGCTGCTTCTCGCAGCGCTCGACCGCCTGCAGGACCTTGGTCCGGCTGTCGACGATCTGCGCAAGATCCACCGCGCCGTCGCGCAGGATCTCCCAGCGCGAACGCAGGTCTGCACTGACGATCCGACCCGCTAGTTCCTCGAACCGTTCATCCGACACGGCCCCGAGAGTTTCCTGCGAGAATTCGACATTGCCCAGCAGGGCCGCAGCCGGAGACAGGCGCTCGGTGATCTGGCGGCACCACATCATCATTTCCCAGTGCGCATAGGGATCGATTGGCTGGAGCGAGGCTTTGTCCGAAAGCTCGTCGAAATACTGGGCCAGGAAGACGGCATCGGTCATCGCCTCGCCATCGACCACCAAGACGGGGCCTTCCCCTTCGATACCCATGTCCAGGGCCACCGCTTCGCCGATGCCGGGCAGGACGTGTCGCTCGCCGGCAAGCAAGTCGATCGGGCGCCGTTCGACGTCCACGCCGGTTTCGGCAAGGGCCGCCAGCACGATCAGTGACGGGCCGTTCGGCGCGCCGTGATAGAGAACCATCGCCATCAGATCTGCTCCCCGTCGAGAATGGCGACACGCTTCACCATGTCGGTCCGGCCCAAGGCCCAGCATTTCTTCACGGCCGGTCGGGCATAGACCGCCCGCAGCCAGCGCAGGAGATTGGGCGTCTTTTCATCATTGCAAAGCGATGGTTGCGAGAGCGGGATGGCGTAGGCCAGATTGAAGCCATTGATATCGGCAAGGCCATAGGTGTCGCTGGCAAGCCACTCACGCTTGCCCAGCTCTTGCTCCAGCATGTTGATACCCAGGGCCACGCGCCTTTGGCTTTCGGCGATCTCCGCTTCGGAAAAAGTGCCGTGGATCGCCTTGCGCCAGGATACGCGCCGCTCGGGCAAGGGAATGCGCTCAATCGCCGCTTCGAGTTCGGCCGGGTCGCGCTGGCGAACTATCGGACCGACAAAGACGCTCCAGCCGATCATCGAGAAACTCGGAGCCAGCCACTGATCCATGAACTTCATCCACCAGCGGACCCGCCAGCGATCCCGGGCATCCTTCGGCATGAGTTCCGGCCCGGAGAACGCCTCGTTCACGTATTCCATGATCGCCGTGCTCTCGACCAGGACACGGGATCCATGCGTCATGGCCGGTATCGTACCCTGCGGATTGATGGCCAGGTATTCAGGACGATGCTGATCGAACTGCAACATATCGATGTAGTGGCTATCGAATTCGACACCCTTTTCCATCAGGGTCAACATCGGCTTGCCTGAATTGGCATTCGGCTCCCAGTGGTACAGTGTCACTTGTGCCATGGCGCTTATCTCCCGTTCGTATTCATACCCGCCCCTGAATCGGGTCAGATCGCCTTTACCTGCTTGGCATTATGCGGTTGCAGCAGGCAGGAAAAGCCAACTGCAACCGGCATGATCAAAAGGTCTTCCTGGCGGTAACGGCCCATTCGCGCGGCCGCCCAACCGTGCTGTACCCGGTCCCCGCCGTGGCATAGACAGCCACGAACCGCAGGGGGAGCAGGTAATACTTGTCGAAAAGGTTCTGGACCTCGAACGAGATGGAAAGATCCTCGTCCTTGTTCTTCCAGGTCAGTCGTGCATTCGCGAGAACGAAATCGGGCCGGTACTCCAGCGGAGAAGCGAGCGTCAGACGCCCCACGCTGCGCTTGCCGGTATAGGCAAGGTCGAAGCGCGGCGTGATCGATCCGGCATCGCCCAGATCGGCACGGTATTGAATGCCTGCGCTCCACTTCCAGTTGGGCGTGGTAATCGGGTCACCGATCTTGATGGCTCCACCCACAACCTCATCGATCCGTTTCCACTTGCCGTCGATCCAGCTCAGCGACGCATCGATGTCGAGTCCATCGACGAGGTTTGCGAAGACCTCCGCCTCGACGCCGTACATCTTGCCGTCACCGGCATTCTGGATGGCTGCGCAGGTATTCGTACCGGTTCCCACCGGCAATTCATCGAGTACCGAACAATCCGAGATCGGCAACTGGATATTCTTGAAGTCGTTATAGAATCCGGAGAGATTGAGGCGCACACGATGGCCGAAGAAGTCGGTCTTCACGCCCATTTCATAGGCAGTTAGCGTTTCCGGATCGAAAGCACCGTTGATGGCCTGGAGTGCCGTGAAGGGGCGAGCCACAACGCCGCCGCCCTTGAAGCCGGTGCTCACCGTCGCATAGCCCATGATTTCGGGGCTGAAACGATAGTCGGCGGAAATGCGCCAGTCGACCCGGTCACCGTCGTAAAGGCCAACCAGCCCATCGAGCTGACCGACCCCGAAGCTGTCATTCAGCACGCCTCCGTCCAGGCCCTTGCGAACGAAAGTGTAGTCCTTGTGCTCCTTGGTATAGCGCAAGCCCCCGGTCAGAGTGAGTTCTGCGGTCGGACGCACGATGACCGTACCGAATACCGCCTTGCTATCGGCGTTTACCGGATCGTTGCCCTGGAACTGCAGGTTACAGAAGCCCATGCCTCCGCAGAAGGCATAGTCGATGTAGCGGATATCCTGCCGCGTGAAGTAGAGGGTCTTCTGGTCGCTGTAGAATCCGCCCAAGGTCCATTCCGCGTCAGGCCCGATATCGCCGGACAGGCGCAATTCCTGGCTGAAGAAGCGAAACTTCAGGTCATTGAAGCCAGCGCCAACGATGTTGGGATTGGGTGTAAAATCGTCATCGGTGCCAAAGACCTGCCGATAACGCCGATACGCGGTGATCGACTGCAAGCGCAGATGGGAGCTGAACTCGTAGCTCAGGTTGCTCGAAACGCCCCAGCCCTTGAACTTCGTCTTGCTGGGCATGTAGTACGCCTGATCGACAGCGCCGCCCGCCGGAGCGAAGAAATCTGCGTAAGTGCAGAAGCGTCCGCAGATGAAATTGATACCGTCGGTCTTGCTCGTATCGTTAACCGTCAGAACGCTCGCGCTGTAGGAGCGATTTTCATAGGTATAATCGCCCGTGATCGTCCAATCGAGCTTGTCATCCGGATTGAAGCGGAGCGAACCGCGAAGGCCGGTGTAGTTCTTCTCGCCGAACTTATCGACGACGCAATCCGAAGGCGTAGAGGGTCGAGCACCGATGCCCAGGGCGTTGCCGGGATTGGCGCAGCCAAAGTCCACCTGATCGACGTAGCCTTCCTGCCGCTTGTGAACGGCAGCGATACGGGCATAGAGGTTGTCGGTCAGCACGAAGTTGGCACTGCCTCGCAAGTCCGTGCGGTCACGCGAACCATAAGCAACCTCTACCGAACCGCTGTTCTCGTTGCCGGGCTTCACCGAAAACAGCTTGATCGCGCCGCCGATCGAGTTTCGCCCGGTCAGCGTACCTTGGGGGCCCCGCAGGACTTCGACCCGATCGAGATCGAGCAAGTCCATGATCGAACCGGTCAGCGTCGCATAGTAAACGTCATCGACATACATGCCCACACCGGGCTCGTAGGCCGGATTGAAGTCGTACTGGCCGATCCCGCGGACATAGACTGCCATCGACGAGCCGAAGGCACCGCCCATCTGCGTAAGCTGAACGTTCGGTGCCTGAGCGGCGATCTGGGAGATGTCCGTCTGGTTTCTTGAGGCCAGCAGGTTCGCATCGACTGCCGTGATCGACAGCGGTGTATCCTGCAGGTTCTGCGCGCGGAACTGTGCGGTGACGATGATTTCATTGAATGAAGGCGATTGCTCCGCCCGGTCTGCCTGCTTCGCTTCATTGGGCAGGTCCTGCGCTAGGACAGGCGCAGCAGCAAACAGCACACTGCCCGAAACGGTTACAAGCAGCACGCGACGCAAGTGTGCCCTGGTGAAGATCTGCATCTTGGTCCTCTCCTGAACCGGCACCCGGACGGTGTTCCGAACTCGGCGCCATATGATCGCCTAGATAGCGACATTATGTTTGTATGACATACTATTTTTGGATGGCAAGAGTATAGTCTCGGATGCCATCGATCGAACGCATCGGAACGCAGACAGCCATCTGCATGTGGACCGCAGAAACAAGGGATCCGAGCCCTGTTCCCGCGCGACGACAAGCATCACTATTGACTGTTAAAACTGGGAAATTCGAGGTTATCTGAAATTGGCCACGCGGCCGGCAAGGCTTCCAGAATGTTCCATAGCGCCAATGATTCTTCACGCGATAGCATTACGACTGCCCCAAGAACCCTGCCGATTCACGATGTCAGGGGATCGATAACCTCTCTCCATTTTGAAAGATTACAAATCATATCAAAAGTTATGGTTGCGCAGGCACTGCCATTTGAAAGTCAGACATCCGATCCACGCCAGAACGAAGCGCCCTCGCTTCTGGCCTAACTTGCCAGGTCGGATCTGATGATCCCGACGGGACGGGGCATACAACGCTTATCGGAACGCGCGCTCCTGCGCGGCACGCTCGACAATTCCCGTCCAGCCCGATTTGCACATGTCGACGTTTCCGGCCGAACAGCCGAAGCCTTCTCCCGACGCTCCGCCCCCAGCGGACTACCAAGTCCCCCATGCGCAGCGCTCACTACAACATCTGGAGCGCAGTCATCCCTCCCCCGCGGACGTTACTCTGGCGCTTTGCAAGGCAAGAACCGTCTCACCAGACGACCTGCTTCCTTCAGAAGCCATCTACGATCGTGACGGTAAAGACCTCTGGTCATTCGAAGGACCGGTGCCGGCCCATTCATCGCGGCATCGCTGGTGCTGGTTCAGCGACATGACGCCGGGCGCAGCACTTGTGTTCAAGACTTACGACAGCGCACCGGACGTCGCTCGATGCGTACCGCACGTCGCCTTCGACAATCCTGACGCTAACCATCACGCAGTGCCGCGCGCCTCGATCGAACAGCGGGCGATCGCATACTGGTTCTGACGCAAGACGCCCCGCCGAAAGCCAAATGGACAGATCCGTCCAAGCTTTGGCGGAGCGCCGAACGACTATGCCAATTCAGGCGTCGGCACGCTGGGTGCGCCAGCCTTCGTGGTAGGTTTCACGGGCCACGCGCGAATAGGGAACCGGCGAAACGATGGCCCGCACCGCGAGCTGTTTGTGCGGCTCGACGGTGGTCTTGCGCGTGCCGCCATCCTCTTCACCCCAGACGACCTGCACTTCGCTGCCGATGGGGATTTCAGGATCGATCGTCGCGAGCGAAAGCGCCTGCTTCTCGTTGTAGGAGTAGCCGGTGAACATCGACAGACCGACCGTCTTGCCATCGGCATCGGTCACGCGATCGTAGTTCGACGAAGCATAGTTCGCGAGAGGCACGTCGAAGAACTTGTACTGCTCACCATCCGGATCGAACAGCGACGCCATGATCTTCGCCATGTCCTCCGGATGCCACGCCAGGGTCACCTTCCTGCGCTGCTCAGCCGGATCGATTGCTTCAAGCGCTTCGCGCCCATGGAAGTCGTGGTCGAACTTCACGAAGGGGCCATAACCCAGTTCCCAGGGATTGAGGTAATAGTCCTCGATCGCCTGCGAGACGAAGCTGCCACCGATCGACCCTGTCGCTTCGTAGCTGTCAGCCCCGAGCCACTCACGATAGCCCTTGAGCTTCTCACCCGTGTAGATCGCCGGCAATGGTGAGGGGATCCAACCCGATTCCAGCGTATTGGAAGGATAGGCACGGCTGCCGCAGGCGATCAGGCCGAATTCCTTGCCTGCCTCGAGAATGGCCGCGCGGACTTCCTCCTGCTCCTCATAGGGCCCCCAGATTTCGAGACCCGGCGCGCCGGACATGCCGTGGCGCAAGGTCCTGATTTCCCGGCCGGCGATTCGCATCGTGCTCATACTGAAGAAACGCAGTTGCTCGAGCGGGCCGCCATTGAGTTTCTCGATGACGTCCCAAGCCCTGGGACCCTGGATCTGGAAGCGCCAGACCGAGCGCGAAACCGGTTTGCCCATGGGTCGCATCGGCGAACGATCGTCAAGTTCGAGCTCGACATCGTAGCCCTGCTGGGCCTGATAACGCAGCCAGTTCGACGCCGGAGCGCGGCCGACGTAGCAGAACTCTTCGGGGGCGAGCCAGAAGATGATCCCATCGCCGATGACATGGCCGTACGGCGTGGTCGGCACATACTGCTTGGCCTTATTGACCGCCCACCCCTTGGGCGAATTGATCATCGTATCGGTCAGAAGCTTGAAGGCATCTTTTCCGCGGATGTACAAATTCACCATGTGGTGGGACTGATCGAACAGAACCGCGCTGTTCTGCCAGGCCCACTGTTCCGAACGCCAGTTCGAGAATTCCGGCGCCACGACAGGATAGACGTAAGCCCCCAACTGCGAATTGCGCAGCATCTCGACGGGACTACCCGCGCCCTGCAAAACCTGCTCAAGATTCATGGCCATCTAAATTCTCCCACGTCACGCGCACAACCTCGTGGCGCTTTCCCCCAGCCTAATACCGGCATGGCCCTTGGGACAAGGAGAATGTTTGCCAGAATTATCGTCACGAATGACATAATAGTCTTTCGCGCAGTCAACAGCTCGGCGCAGGGAATTCTGGGATAATTTCCAGAGTTATGAGACGACAATGTTCCGATTGACAGAATCCCGCTCCTACACGGAAATAACTTTCGTTACCATTATGAATGAAATGCAGGCTCAGCGCAGGATGCAATAAAAGGGCTCGGACAAGGCGAACGAAGGCCACGCCAGGGAATCTCACCCCGATGCCGACGGATCCGGAAAAGGAAGCAGGAAGATAAGCGCGCCCTTACCGGACCTCGCGACAATCAAGGGCGCGAAAAACCGGTTCATCGCCGCCCTGGGCGCTTCGCAGGTCTTCCTCGACGAAGAGGATATCGCAAGCTATCGCGACAAGTACGCGGTCGACGACGCACTTCACCTCCCTGCCGGTGCGATCGCGCCGGACAACGTCGAGCAGATCCAGGCCGCCTTGCGCATCGCTCGCGACAACGTGCATCCCGCTTTGGCCCCTCAGCCAAGGCAAGAAATTCCGCCAATCCGGTACCGCCACGGCCGGCCAAGAAAAAAGGGGCCGCGTTGCCGCAGCCCCTTCTTCCGGATTTCGAATTGTCGAAAACCTATCAGTCTTCCTTGAGGAAGGCCGGCATGTGGTTCGGATCGCCACCGCCGTTGTCACCGCGCTCGCGGCGCGGGCCACGCTCGCGGCCACGGCCACCGCCGCCGCCTTCGCGACGCGGACCACGACGATCGCCACCACGGCCGCCGCCTTCACGGTCACCGCGCGGTTCGCGGGGCGGACGGGTATCCTCCAGCTCTTCACCGGTTTCCTGGTCGACGACGCGCATCGACAGGCGGACCTTGCCGCGATTGTCGATCTCGAGGACCTTGACCTTCACTTCCTGGCCTTCCGACACGACGTCGGTCGGCTTCTCGACGCGCTCGTTCTTCATTTCGGAGACGTGGACGAGGCCGTCCTTGCCACCCATGAAGTTCACAAAAGCGCCGAAGTCGACGATGTTGACGACCTTGCCGGTGTAGATCTTGCCGACTTCGGCTTCCTCGACGATGCCGAGGATCCACTTCTTCGCGGCCTCGATCTGGTCGAGATCCGAGGACGAGATCTTGATCACACCTTCGTCGTCGATGTCGACCTTGGCGCCGGTCTCGGCGACGATCTCGCGGATGACCTTGCCGCCGGTGCCGATGACGTCGCGGATCTTCGACTTGTCGATCTGGATCGTCTCGATGCGCGGTGCGTGAGCCGACAGCTCGGTACGGGCCGAGCCGAGAGCCTTGGTCATTTCACCCAGGATGTGCGCGCGGCCGGCCTTCGCCTGCTCCAGCGCCTTGCCCATGATTTCCTTGGTGATGCCGGCGATCTTGATGTCCATCTGCATCGTGGTGATGCCGTTCTCGGTGCCAGCCACCTTGAAGTCCATGTCGCCGAGGTGATCCTCGTCGCCCAGGATGTCCGAAAGGACGGCGAACTCGTCGCCTTCGAGGATGAGGCCCATCGCGATGCCCGAAACCGGACGCTCGATCGGAACGCCCGCGTCCATCATCGAGAGACAGCCGCCGCAGACGGTCGCCATCGAGGACGAGCCGTTCGACTCGGTCACGTCCGAGAGAACGCGGATGGTGTAGGGGAAGTCTTCCTTCGAGGGCAGCACCGGGTGCAGCGCACGCCACGCCAGCTTGCCGTGGCCGACTTCGCGACGGCCCGGGGCGCCGAAGCGACCCACTTCACCGACCGAGTAGGGCGGGAAGTTGTAGTGCAGCATGAACGCCGAGTACGACAGACCTTCGAGGCCGTCGATCATCTGCTCGGAATCCTTGGTACCCAGGGTGGTGGTGCAGATGGTCTGCGTTTCACCGCGGGTAAACAGGGCCGAACCGTGGGTGCGCGGCAGGAAGCCGACCATCGATTCGATCGGACGGACCTGGTCGAGCTTGCGGCCGTCGATGCGCTGGCCGTCCTTGAGGATGGCGCCGCGAACGATCTCGGCTTCGACCTTCTTCATGGTCTTGATCGCGACCATCTGGGTCTGCGGCTCGGCGTCGGCGAAAGCTTCCTTGGCCTTGGCGCGGGCTTCGTTGAGCGCGTTCGAGCGGGCCGACTTGTCGGTCAGCTTGTAGGCAGCGGCAACGTCCTTGCCGACGACCTTCTTGAGCTTCGCCTTGATGTCGGCCGTGTTGTCCGACAGGTCGATTTCCCAAGGTTCCTTGGCGGCCTGCTCGGCGAGGTCGATGATGAGGTTCACGACCTTCTTGCACTCGTCATGCGCGAACATGACGGCGCCGAGCATTTCTTCCTCGGTGAGTTCCTTGGCTTCCGATTCCACCATCATCACGGCATCGCCGGTCGCAGCGACAACGAGGTCGAGGCGGCCGTCGGCCAGCGCAGCTTCCTGCTTCGGGTTCAGCGTGTACGCACCGTCGACGAAGCCGACGCGGCAGGCGCCGATCGGGCCCATGAAAGGCACGCCCGAGATGGTGAGCGCGGCCGAAGCAGCGATCATCGCAACGATGTCGGGCTCGGTCTCGCCGTCATAGCTGAGGACCTGCGCGATGCAGTTGATCTCGTTGTAGAAGCCTTCCGGGAACAGCGGGCGAACCGGGCGGTCGATCAGACGGCTGGTCAGCGTTTCCTTTTCGGTCGCGCCGCGCTCACGCTTGAAGAAGCCGCCCGGGATGCGTCCGGCGGCGGAGAACTTTTCCTGGTAGTGCACGGTCAGCGGGAAGAAGTCCTGGCCTTCCTTCACCGACTTGGCAGCCGTGACGGCGCAAAGCACAACAGTTTCGCCGTAAGTGGCAAGGACCGCGCCGTCAGCCTGACGGGCAATGCGGCCGGTTTCCAGAGTGAGGGTCTTTCCGCCCCACTCCATCGATACGGTTTTGACGTCGAACATAGAGTTTTCCTCAACCCACCGGCCCTATTGCCTGGCGGGGTTTACTGCCGGGGATTCCGTCCCGGTCCGGTGCGGGGCCTTTCTCGGCCCCAAGGCCCCTCGCCGAATTGCGAGGATACCCAGATAGGGTGGCCCAGATGCAAGAAGCGGCCCACTCAGGGGCCGCCTCCGCGTCAGTCTTACTTACGTAGACCGAGCTTCTGGATCAGAGCGTTGTACCGCGCGACATCCTTCTTCTTGAGGTAGTCGAGCAGCGAGCGGCGCTTGTTGACCATGGCCAGCAGACCGCGACGCGAATGGTTGTCCTTGTGGTGCGACTTGAAGTGTTCGGTCAGGTTGACGATGCGCTCGGTGAGGATCGCGACCTGTACTTCCGGGCTGCCCGTGTCGCCAGCGGCGCGGGCGTTGTCCGAAATAATTTCCTGCTTCTTCTCGGCGGTAACCGTCATTCATTCTACTCCGCGACATCCGAAAGGTTGAACCCCCTGACGACGCGGGCTTCGCCGCCCGAAAGCTCCATCAACGCGACCGGAACAAGTCCTTCTCGCGCCCAATGCAGCCCGTCTTCATGGGGCAGCCCGGTCAGAACGCGGCCCTGTCGGACCGCCCTTGCCTGCTCCGGACCGAGGTCGATGGCCGGGATGTCGTCCAGCCCCACCTCCAGTGGCAAGAGTATCTGTTCAAGAGGCGCGCCCTTACCGATTTCGTTCAATTTGTCCAGCGAAATCGCGCGAGACAGGTCGAACGGCCCCGCCTTTACGCGGCGCAGCATGGTCACCGTGCCGCAGCTATCCAGGGCCCTGGCGATATCGCGCGCCAGCGACCGGATGTAGGTGCCCTTGGAGACATGGGCAAGAAATGTCGCTTCTTGAGCCGCTTCGCCGCCGGGATCGCACAGGGAGAGCGCATGGATCGTCACCGCCCGGGACTTGAGCGCAACTTCCTGTCCGGCCCGGGCCAGGTCATAGGCGCGCTCACCGTCGACCTTCAGTGCCGAGTAGGCCGGAGGAACCTGCTCGATCGGGCCGGTAAAGCGCGGCAGCACCGCGCTCACCTGTTCGCGCGTGGGCACGACGTCACTACGGGAAACGACTTCGCCCTCGAGATCGAGCGTGTCGGTCTCCTCGCCGAAGCGGACGGTAAAGGCATATGTCTTGCTGGCATCGAGCATGCGCCCGGTCAGTTTGGTCGCCTCGCCCACGGCGATCGGCAGGATACCGGTCGCCAGCGGATCGAGGGTGCCGCCGTGGCCGACCTTGACCTTCTTGCCGTAGCCCGCCTCGCGCAAGTTGCGCTTGACCGCGGCCACGCCCTGGGTCGAGCCCAGCCCATGCGGCTTGTCGAGAATGATCCAGCCGTGCGGCATTACGAGACGATATCGGAAAACTTCATCGCGCCTTCCAAGGCCGCCGACGCCGGTTTGTCAATCTCGCCGGCCCTGCGGATTACTTCGCGAGCTTCGCCTTGGCCGCGTCGATCCGGTGGAGGCCCTTGGATCCCTTGCTGGGCGGACCGTCGACCCGCTCGAACGAAGCGATCTGGTAGCGCTGCCCCTTGACGATGACCGCGCCGAACTTGTCGAGCGTGCCGTTGGGACGGGTATCGATCCCGATATCCTCGACATAAGGCAGATCGTAGGACGGCGACATCAGCTCCGCGCGATACCACTGGCGATGATTGTCGCGGAAATAGATCGTGTGACTGTCGCCTGCGCGCCAATCGTCGACACCGCCATGATCGGCGAAAGGAATGGAAGCTTCGCTGTGCCGGGCCGAAGCAGCGGGCGCCGGACCCGCCATTGCCGGCGTAGCGACAAGCAGGCCGAGCGGGATGAGCAATGCGGACATCTTCATGGTGACTTCCTTTCGAATTCTCGAACGGTTTCACCCCCTGCCCTCCCATTTCGGCTCCGGCGCGGGTCACTTCAAGGGCAACGACACTTTGTTACAGGCTCGCGCCGAAGCGGATCAGCCTCCCGCCACGGCTTCGGCCAGGGCATAGTAGTGATCGCTGGCCCAGATTACCGGCGGCAGGACCAGCCGACGCACGATGCCCCAGTCGGGGAACAGGTAAGGGATCACCAGCAGGACGAGAAACAGCAGCGGCAATCCATAAGGGCGCATCCGGGCATAGATCCGCGCGGCATGGCGTGGCAGCGCGCCCTCAACGATGTGCGAGCCGTCGAACGGCGGGATCGGCAGCAGATTGAACAGCGCCAGGAAGACGTTGATCAGGATGAAGTTGTTGAAGTTCATCGCCGCGAACTTCTCGACCGGGCCCAGCTCCGCTCCGGCAAACCGGACCAGCAGACCCAGCATGACCGCGCCAACCGCTGCCAGCACGAGATTGGTTCCGGGCCCTGCCGCAGCGACGGCCATCATCCCCTTGCGCGGATCTCGCAAGCGATGGTGGTTGACCGGCACCGGCTTGGCCCAACCGAATATCGGCATGCCGGTCAGTGCCAGGAACCCCGGCAGCACAACCGTGCCGATCGGGTCGACATGGCGGAACGGATTGAGGCTGAGGCGCCGCTGCTCATAGGCCGTCGGGTCGCCCAGCGCCCTCGCGGTCCAGCCATGGGCCACTTCGTGGAACACGATGGCGAAAATGAGGGGAATGATGAGCGCTGCGGCCTGCAGCAGTGTGTCGTTCATGCCTCCCATCTAGGCACAGAGCGCCGGCGCCGCAATCTCGCCCGGAAGATAAGTCCCGCCAGGCGCGCTGTCGACGCGCGAGTTTTCGGGTGGCAGCCCCACTTCCTGCTGGCGCAGATGACAGCGGAATCTCGGATGTCCAAGTTGCGTCAGTTCCTCAGGCCCGTGCGGCGGCCATTTCCATTCGATTGCGAAAGCAAGCCCCAAAAATCGGAACGTGCGAGCACGGAGTCTTCGGACAATGGCCTCAGGACAGCGCCAGTGCCTTGCTGAAATGCCGGCGGCAGAGCGCAACGTAGCGGTCGTTGCCGCCGATTTCGGTCTGCTCTCCCTCGCTGACGGCGGCGCCTTCGGCATCGACGCGCAGGTTCATGGTTGCCTTGCGGCCGCAATGGCAGACCGCCTTGAGCTCGACGAGCGCGTCGGCGATGCCGAGCAGTATGGCCGAACCGGCAAACAGCTGCCCCCTGAAATCGGTCCGCAGGCCGTAGCACAGCACCGGGATGTTCCCGCCATCGGCCAGACGGGCGAGCTGCCAGACCTGCTCCGCACTGAGGAACTGCGCCTCGTCCACCAGTACGCAGGACAGCGGAGCCGCACGATGCAATGCGAGGACGCTTTCCTCCAGATCGGTATCGGCCGCGAAACGATGGGCATCGGCATGCAGGCCGATCCGGCTCTCGATCGCCCCTGCCCCACCACGGCTGTCGATGGCCGCGGTCCACAGCATCGTGCGCATGCCGCGTTCGATATAGTTGAAGTTCGCCTGCAGCAGCGTTGCCGACTTACCGGCATTCATGCTGGCATAGTAGAAGTAGAGCTTGGCCATCGCGACGGTGGATAACACGGCCAATTCAGCCCGGCACGAGGACTTCGGCAGTTCTCCCCGCTTGAATGAATTCCTCTGAAGTTCTTTAAGATGAACCACGCAGGCCGTGGGAGTTCGCAATGAAGAAATTGCTCGCCATGTTCGCTGTCTTCGGGTTGGTCGCACTCGTCGCCGCCTATGTGGCGCTGGCTCCTCTATCGACTTCAGGCCCTGGAGCCGTGCAGACCGCGCTCGCCTTTCTCGATGAAGGGGCGGCGCGCATTTCCGCCGTTGCCGGACGCAGCGAAGCCGTCCTGGCCCTGCTCGGCTCAGGGATGGTGCTGGGCCTGATTGCGGCCGTGGCTGTCGGCAAGCGCTCCTCGCCACTCGAAGACGAAGACGCAATACCCGCTGCCGGCCCGGTCTGGCGTCCCGAGGCCCACTCGCACGAAGACCGCATTGCCGGACTGCGCAGGCGGGCCAGCGGCGCGGCTAACCCGGAGCCTGAAATCGAAGGCCCGGTCATCACCGCCGTGGTCGACGAGGTGGACTTCGCCCAGGTAACGGAATTGCAGCTCGCATCCCCAGCCGAGCCTGAAGAGCCTGCAGAAGAAGCGCCTCGCCCGGTCGTCCTCGTGCGCAAGAAGCGAGAGCGCAATCGCGACTGGACCTGGGACCTGAGCTGGCTGGGCGGCCTGCCGAGGCTGGGGACCGCGCAATGGCCGCGCGATGCCCAAGGCACGCCGCTACCCTTCGCAGCGCAAGTCAACCTGTCCGAACTGGCCGGAACCTGCCCGCAAAGCCCGCTTCCCCATGCCGGATCTCTGGCCTTCTTCCTGGGCGAAGGCGCGGTCGTCGCGGTCACGCCGGGCGAGCACGATTTCACCGATCCACCCGCCGACCTGCCACCCGCCTACGAGGAAGACGGCGCACCGCTGCCGACAACACCGACGCGGCTCAGTCGTTACCTTTTCCCGTTCTGGCCTGTCGAACCGGTCGCACAGGATGGCGCCGAAAGCGCGGGCGCGGCAATCCTGCAACAGGGCGGCATGACCTCGGCGGCACTCGTCGAAGATGGCGAGGCCGATTTGTGGTGGTACGGCGTCTTCCACCTGACCGACCACTTGCGCGAAGCCCTGGACGGCGCCCAGCGTGAATACGATGCCGAACTGCGACAGGAGAAAAAGGCCAGGGATGCGCTGGAAGCCCTCGAAGCACGCGGCGATGCCCTGCCCGAAGCCGTCGCCGGAGCGCGTCGCAAGGTCCACGACGTGACCGCAAGGTTGCGCGAGATCGAGGAGCAGGCAAGCGACTTGCCGGCCATGATCGAGGCACTTGAGGGCTTCACATCAGGCCGCGGTCCGTGGGAGCCACTGACCGAGGAAGAGCGCGGCCTCGTTTCGGATATTCTCGGAGAGATTCATGCCCGCCACGGCAAGCTCGTCGACGGGCGCGTACCGCACGCCCTGGCGCCGCTGAGAGCCCTGTGCATCCGGGCCATGGCAACCGGCGCACCCAAGGCCTTTTCCGCCCTGCCCGACGACCTGCTCGAGAAGATAGGCAAGGACTTCACGGTCCCGCCGCGCGATCATCACCAGATCTTCAGCGACCCGACTCACGGCTCGGAAGGTGAAGACCTGCTGCTGCTGCAACTGGCCAGCGACGACATGATGGAATGGCGCTGGGACAACCTCGGGCGCTACCAGTTCCGCATCGACCGCCAGGACGCGATGGGCGGGAACTGGCACAAGGCAAGACTGATCTTCGAACCCGCCTGAATTCGTCCGGCTGCGATCAGTCTTCCTGACCGAGATCGCGCTTCACGCGCGGATCGGACAGGAGCGCGTCGATGCGGCTCGCCTCGTCGAAGGTCTCGTCCGCGCGGAACCGGATCTTGGCCGCGAACTTGAGCTTCAGTCGCTGCGCCACTTCGCGCTGGAAGAAGGCCGTGTGCGTCCGCAGGGCCTTGAGGACAGCTTCCTCGTCCATGCCGAGCAGCGGTTTCACATACACCGTCGCCTGCCGCAGGTCCGGCGTCATGCGCACTTCGGTGACCGATACCGAATGCCCGCTCAACGTGTCGTCATGCACTTGCTGACGGGTAAGGACTTCGGAAATCACATGGCGCACCTGTTCCCCCACCTTCAGGAGGCGGACAGAGTGCTGTTCGGGAGTAAATTGCTGGCGTGCCATCGTCTGCGTCCATTTGGGTGCCCGGCGGCAATTTGCAACTCATGAGGCCGGCCCGGCGCCGTCCTCCTGCGGCTTTCCTCATGAGAACTCCTCACAAGGGAAATGGGGCAGCGATTTGCGATCGCCGCCCCATCAATCCTTCGATCCGACCGGTCCCGCGACGCGAAACCGGGGAACGCGCGGCCGGCCTTAGCCGATCGTGCGTTCGCGCTCGCTGACCTCGAAGACTTCGAGGTGGTCGCCCGGCTTGATGTCGTTGGTGTCGGCCAGAACCACACCGCACTCGAGGCCGGTGCGCACTTCGTCGACGTCGTCCTTGAAGCGACGCAGCGAAGCGATGGTCGTTGCCGAAACGATGACGTCGTTGCGGGTGAGACGGGCATGGAGTCCCTTGCGTATGACGCCCTCGACGACCAGCAGACCGGCCGCCTTGTCCTTCTTGCCGGCCGGGAAGACCTGCTTGACTTCGGCGCGACCGACGACCGTCTCGACCTTTTCCGGACCCCAGATGCCGGCCATCTGCTTGGCGACTTCCTCGGTCAGTTCGTAGATGACGTCGTAGTACATCATCTCGGTCTTGGTCTTTTCGATCTGTTCGCGCGCCTTGGCGTTCGGACGGACGTTGAAGCCGACGATCGGCGCGCCCGAGGCCGAAGCCAGGGTTACATCGGTCTCGGTGATCGCGCCCACGCCCGAATGCAGGATGCGGACCTTGATCTCGTCGTTCGAGAGGTTGTGGAGCGCGTTGTTGATCGCTTCCACCGACCCTTGCACGTCGGCCTTGATGACCAGCGGGTACTCGATGACGTTCTGCTTGGCGGCCAGCGCCGAGAACATCGTGTCGAGGCTCGCCGGCGCCGTTGCCGTGCGCTTGGCGGTCGCCTGCTCCTGGCGATAGGACGAGACTTCGCGGGCGCGCTGCTCGCTCTCGACCACGGTCAGGACGTCACCGGCCATCGGCACGCCGCCGAGACCGAGGACCTCGACCGGCATCGACGGCCCGGCTTCCTTGACCTGGCGGCCCTTGTCGTCGTTCATCGCGCGGACACGACCGCTTTCGGTGCCGACCACGAAGATGTCGCCGCGCTTGAGCGTGCCGCGGTTGACCAGGACGGTCGCAACCGGGCCCTTGCCCTTGTCGAGCTTGGCTTCGATCACGGTCGCCTCAGCGGCGCGGTCCGGGTTGGCCTTGAGCTCCATCAGTTCGGCCTGGAGCAGGATCTTGTCGATCAGTTCGTCCAGACCCTTGCCGGTCTTGGCCGAAACCTCGACGTCCTGCACGTCACCCGACATCTGCTCGACGATGATCTCGTGCTCGAGCAGACGCTCGCGCACCTTCTGCGGGTTTGCGTCTTCCTTGTCGCACTTGTTGATCGCGACGATCATCGGCACGCCTGCGGCCTTGGTATGATTGATGGCCTCGATCGTCTGCGGCATGATCCCGTCATCGGCGGCAACCACCAGGATGACGATGTCGGTGACGTTGGCACCGCGCATGCGCATCTGGGTGAAGGCCGCGTGACCCGGGGTATCGAGCACGGTGATCTGGTCGCCGCCCTTGGTCTTGATCTGGTAGGCGCCGATGTGCTGGGTAATGCCGCCAGCCTCGCCGCGCACCACATCGGTGCCGCGCAGCGCGTCGAGCAGGCTCGTCTTGCCGTGGTCGACGTGGCCCATGATGGCAACCACCGGCGGACGCGGCTTCAGCGAGGCATCGGTATCGACGTCCACCGAAGTGTCGATGTCGACGTCGCTTTCCGAGACGCGCTGGATGTTGTGGCCGAATTCGGTGACGAGCAGTTCGGCGGTATCCTGGTCGATCGTCTGGTTGACGGTGACCATCATGCCCATGTTGAACATCGCCTTCACGAGGTCCGCGCCCTTCTCGGCCATGCGGTTCGCGAGTTCCTGCACGGTGATCGCCTCGGGAACGATGACGTCGCGAACCTGCTTTTCGCGCTGCTGGTTCTGACCCGAGAAATGCGCACGACGCTCCTTCTCGCGGGCACGCTTGAGCGCAGCGAGCGAACGTGCACGTGCACCTTCGTCCTCGTTCAGCGCGCGGCTGACGGTCAACTTGCCGGACTGGCGGCGATGATCGGTTGCCTTGCGATCGCCGCCGCGTGCAGCGGGAGCGCCCTTCTTGGCACCGGCCGGTCCCTTGTTGGCACCGCCACCGGCAGCACCGCCGCCCGCGGCACCGGCTTCCTGCTTGCGGGGCGCCGGCTCCGGTCGCTTGACCGGGGTGAAGCGACGCGGTGCGGGCGCCGGGGCAGCGGCTTCCCTGGCCTTGGCTGCAGGCGCAGCGGCAGCCTTGGGAGCATCCTGCTGGGCTTCCTCGGCCTGTTCGGGCTCGACAGCTGGCTCGGCCTTGGCTTCGGGTTCAGGCGCAGGTTCGGCCTTGGCCACTTCCTGCTCTGCTTCCTTGGCCCTGGCGGCTTCTTCCTCGGCGCGGCGATTATCTTCGGCGCGGCGCTTCTCTTCCTCGATGGCGCGCAGCTTTTCTTCCTGCTCGCGACGATTGGCTTCCTCCAGCGCGGCGAGTCGGGCTTCCTCGGCCTCGCGCAGCAGGCGTGCCTGCATCTCCTGACGGGTCTCACCCGCAGGGGCAGCCGGCCGCTTCGGCGCAGGGGCCGGAGCCGGTGCAGGCTGCTGGGGCGCAGCCTTGGCTTCGGGCGCCGGAGCCGCAGTTTCCTCGGCCTTGGTTTCCACGACGTCGCCCGCGCCCGGCTTACCGATGATCTTGCGGCGCTTGACCTCGACCACCACCTTGTTGGTGCGGCCGTGGCTGAAGGTCTGCTTGACCTCACCCGCTTCCACCGAGCGCTTAAGCCCAAGCGGCTTGCGGCCCAGGGTCGGTTTGTTGTCGGTCTCGCTCATATCTCTCGTCGTGCCCTTCAATCTCAATTCGTCGTGACGGGCGCGGCGTCAGCCTGCCCGTTATCATCTACCATACCGGCCGCGTGCCCTTCGGACGTGGCCTGCCCCTGGAAATGCAGGAGGCGCTGCAGCAGCGAAGCGACTCGGTTAGCCGCACCGCGATCGGTCAGCGCCAGGTGAACGACGTTGTCGCGGCCCAATGCCACAGACAGTGTCTCCCGGTCCAGTGGCAAGCGCGTCCCTTTAAGACCGCTTCCCTCCGCCTCGCTACCGACCCTCCAGGCCTGGTCGAGCTTTCGCGAGCCATCTTCGCTCGCATCGGCGGAATGACCAAGCCACTCTACCCGTCCCTCACGCGCGTTTTGCGCAATGCGGTCCGAGCCCATGAGCAACTTGCCCGATTTCAGTTCGAGGCCCAGCCGTTCGGTCAGCGCGCGAATCAGCGCCTGCTCGATCCGATCTGCCAGGTCGTCGGGAATGGACAGTGGCGCACCCTTGAAGGCACGAGCCAGCGCTCCCTTAAGTTTGCCCTTCGCGAGCGCTTTTTCAAGGGCCTCACGCGACACGCCGATCCACGCGCCGCGCCCGGGGGCACGCGCGTGGACGTCCGGAAGGACGAGGCCATCGGGCGAGATCGCCAGGCGCAGGAGTTCGTCCCGCGCAGCCGTCTCGCCGGAAAGGATGCAGGTCCTTTCCGGGCTGGCACTATCGATGTCGGAGCTTACGCGCTCATTGCGAGGATTCCGCATCGGCGGCCTCCTCGGTTTCGGGCGCTTCGTCCGCCGGTTCGTCGTCGAACCAGTGGGCGCGAGCGGCCATGATGATCTCGTTGCCCTGCTCTTCGGTCAGGCCGTACTCGCCGAGCACGCCGCCCTTGTCCTCTTCGCGGGCGCGGCGGTTCACCGAACCGTCGCGGCGACGCTGCTCGGAACGCTTCTTGGCGATGAGTTCGTCAGTGGCGAGGTCGGCAACGTCGTCGAGCGTCTTGATCCCGCCCTTGCCGAGCGTGACCAGCATCGCTTCGGTAAGGTGCGGCAGCTCGGCCACGGCATCCTCGACGCCGAGCGCGCGGCGTTCCTCACGGGCAGCCTCCTCGCGGCGTTCGAGCGCTTCGTGGGCGCGGCTCTGGAGTTCCTCGGCGAGTTCCTCGTCGAAGCCCTCGATCGCGGCCAGTTCGGCCAGCTCGATGTAGGCAACTTCTTCCAGCTCGGTGAAGCCTTCGGCCACCAGCAGCTGCGAGAGGGTCTCGTCGACGTCGAGTTCGTCCTCGAACATCTTGGAGCGCTCGGTGAATTCCTTCTGGCGCTTCTCCGAAGCTTCGGCCTCGGTCATGATGTCGATCTGCGAGCCGGTAAGCTGCGAAGCGAGGCGCACGTTCTGGCCGCGGCGGCCGATCGCCAGCGAAAGCTGGTCATCGGGCACGACGACTTCGATGCGGCTCTCTTCCTCGTCGATGACGACGCGGCTGACGGTCGCGGGCTGGAGCGCGTTGACGACGAAAGTCGCGGTGTCCTCGCTCCAGGGAATGATGTCGATCTTCTCGCCCTGCAGTTCCTGCACGACGGCCTGCACGCGGCTGCCCTTCATGCCGACGCAGGCGCCGACCGGGTCTATCGAGTGGTCATGGCTGATCACGCCGATCTTGGCGCGCGAACCCGGGTCGCGGGCAGCAGCCTTGATCTCGATGATGCCGTCGTAGATTTCGGGCACTTCCTGCGCGAAGAGCTTCTTCATGAACTCGGGGTGTGCGCGGGACAGGAAGATCTGCGGACCGCGGTTCTGGCGCTCGACGCGCAGGACCAGCGCACGCACGCGTTCGCCGACGCGGGCGGCCTCGCGCGGGATCTGCTGGTCGCGGCGGATGACGCCCTCGGCGCGGCCGAGGTTGACGATCACGTGGCCGAATTCGACCGACTTGATCACGCCGGTGATGATCTCGCCCGCGCGGTCCTTGAATTCTTCGTACTGGCGATCGCGCTCGGCATCGCGGACCTTCTGGAAGATCACCTGCTTGGCCGACTGCGCGTCGATGCGGCCAAGGTCGACCGGCGGCAGCGGGTCGACAATGAAGTCGCCGATCTTGGCGTCCTTCTGCAGCTTTTCAGCCTGCTTGAGATCGACCTGCTTGAAGTAGTCCTCGACGTGCTCGACGACTTCGACGACGCGCCACAGACGCAGGTCGCCGGTGCGCGGATCGAGCTTCGCGCGAATGTCGTTCTCTGCACCGTAGCGGTTGCGGGCCGACTTCTGGATGGCTTCTTCCATCGCCTCGATGACGATCGACTTGTCGATCATCTTCTCCGATGCGACGGAGTTCGCGATCGCAAGCAGCTCGGCGCGGTTGGCGGAAATCGCACTGGCCATGGCTTAGTCTTCCTGTTCCTCGAGAATCTCGTCGGCGCCGCTCGTATCCAGCGGGCGGGTTGCAGCAATCAGCTTGTCGGTGAGGACCAGCCGCGCGGAATGAACGTCGGACAGCGGGAAAGTCACCCGGCCCGATTTCCTGTCTTCGAATTCGACCGTTTCGCCATCGAGGCCGACAAGCTCGCCATGCAGCGTCTTGCGATTGCCCTCGACGGGAGCGGTCAGATTGATCCGCGCCTCATGACCGGCCCAGTTGACGTAGTCCTTGGGACGCGTGAGCGGTCGGTCGATGCCCGGCGAGCTGACTTCGAGGCGATATGCCTCGTCGATCAGGACTTCGCCTGCTTCCTCGAGCGCATCCATGCGGTCGGAGATGCGATGCGAGAGCTTCACGCAATCGTCGAGGACGAGCTGCCCGGTCTTCGGGTTCTCGGCCATGATCTGCAGCGCATGCTCATCGTCGCCGACTTCCGAGCGGCCGAACAGCTTCACGCGCACGAGATCGAATCCCAAGGCTTTGACCTCAGGTTCGATGACTTCGACAAGGCGCGCGATATCGACCAAACGAAACTCCACGTTAAAATCACTGGCTTCCCGGCAGCACATCGATGCAACGCGGTTCCGCGCCGGCCCCTTCCGGCGCCAGCCCGAACCTTGTTTCACCAATGTCGGGATGAGGCGCAGATAAGCGCATTCCCTTCAAAACGCAAGGGGCCGATGAAAGCGGCGGCAATCGGTGCGCACCCCCGCAAAACCCGAAGCGCGACCTGCCGTACCGGACGCTGACCACACCGGTAACGACAGGCCGCAACTCCCCCATGCAGCTCTTGCCCGGATAACCAGCATTCGCCCGACACGCGATTCGCGCCGGGCAAAAGCAGGATATCCGCTAAGGTTTGGACCGGCTTGCGCGGCCGGTCATCAGTCCCGCCCGGCGCATGCTCACGGCCATGCGCCCGGCGACGACGAGGTGATCGAAGAAGTCGACTTCCACTGCCCGCGCGATCGCGCCAAGCCGGCGCGTGGCGGCGATATCCGCCTCGCTCGGGCTGGGATCGCCGGAAGGATGGTTGTGAACGAGGACAAGCCCCGTCGCATCGTCATCGAAGATGCGCTTGAGCAACGGACGATAGCGCCCGCTGACCGATGCGCTCGTCCCTTCGCTGCCGGACAGGCAGGAAACCAGTATGCCGTGGCCATCGAACAGGAGTGCGATCACGACTTCATGGCGCAACCCGCCGATCTGGCTCACCAGCGATTCGAGGGTCGCCCCGGATAGCGGTCGTACGACGCTGACCCCCGGGACCAGTTCTGCCATGAGGGATCGGCTCCATGCCGCTTCAACCTGACCATGTGCAGGACCGTCCCCACCAGCAGCGCCGCCAGGGCCACGAAGGTCGGAGAACCGCGCATCAGCGCGTAGACGAACGGCGGGACGCCGATGTCCGCCCACCGCGCGAAGTGCGCGCTCACGCTGAGGAGTTGTAGGGACGCTGCCCATATCGGCCAGATTCTCCGGGCTTGAACAGCCAGTATTCCAAAACCCGTCAGTCCAACGAAATCGGTCACGAGGGCCGCCGGGTCGACACTGACGAAATGGCTGGGCACGAAGACGATGGCGATCCGCTGGATCACGGCCATCGCGACGATCACCAGGGCTCCGTAACGCTCCGGTGCCCCGCCCTTCCATGTCGCCAGGATGAGGGAAAGGGGCAGCAGCAGGAAGAATGCCAATTGTTCACTTCCCAAACCTGCCCCTCCTCATTCCTCAGGCGACGGCGCGCTCCAGGTCGAGGTCGCGCAACTCGCCGCGATTATCCGGGCACTCGTAAGGAATGTCCATGCGTTCCGCGAGCTTGGACAGGTCGGAGTGCGCACGAACCAGTTCCGAACGCGCTTCCATCAGGTTTCTCTGCATATTTGCGACCCGCATCATCGGGCGCTGCCCTTCGTAGGCGTCTTCGGTCGTGGCGATGCGCCCCCGAGCGATCTCGGCAAGAAGCTCTCCGGCCATGGCGAGCAGTTCGTCCATGCCCGTTTCCACCGACTTGATGCTGCGGGAAATCCGCATTCCAGCAATTTCAGGAGTCATGCTCTTCGTCTCCGCTGGCGCCCCCGGCGCTCATTCAGGTTCGAAGGCAATCGGTGCTCAACCCGGCCGCTGCGCTCCGGCAGCACCGACCGTCAGATCAGTCTGCCCAAGGCATCGGCAATGGCCAGCGAAGACGCGAGCGTCATCGCCATGATCATCGCCAGAACGAGAATGGCTACCAGCCGCCCCGTCCTGCCGAATTTCGCATCGAAAGCCTCCAGGCCCGTCGGTCGCCGTCCCTTCTCCCCGCCCCACTCGCGATGCATCGCCATCGGCCTTGCATCGGAGAGGACGAAGACCGGATCGACCGGCAAGTCCTGATCGACGTCTTCCCCGCCGTCGGGCTCATCGTCGACACGTGAAAATTCACATGTGGTTTTGTCACATAGCTCGAGAAGCTGGACGTAGCGCCGCGTGGTATCCTTGCGGTTGGTGGTTCCCCACTTGTCGCGAACCGCGGAAATGCGCTGATCGACCGTATTGGGCGCGATATTCAGCTCACGCGCGATTTCCTTGGTGGTGCGGTGCATCGCAAGCAGGTCCAACACTTCGACCTGCTTGGCCGTGAGACTGTCCAGCAATGTTCTGGCTTCATCTTCGTTGAACACCGGAATACGACTCGCCCGCCAATTGTATGCCTACCCTACACGACAAACCGGGGCGCCATAAACGAACCCGGCTTTATCCTAAGCTGTCAGTTAATTGCATGGCAAAGCGGCCCGTCCCTGACAAGATCGCGCGCCGCTTATTCCGCCTCCATGATTCTGTGCTTGCGGATACAGTGCCTTATCTGATCGTATGTGAGCCCCAGCGCGGCGGCTGCACGGCGCTGGTTCCAGCGATGACGGTCAAGCGCCGCGCGCACCAGACCGCTTTCGTAAGCATCGACCGCCGCGCGCAGATCGTCGACGCTGTCGGGACCCGTCACCGATGCCGGCAACACCGGTTCCGGAGCAGACGCCTCTTCTTCCCGAACGCCGGCGCGCGGCTCCATAAGCGCATCCGTGCGATGCCACGGGCTTTCGAAAGGATCGAACACGATCTCCGCGATCGGCTCGTCTTCGCGCGCCCAGCGATAGACCGCCCGCTCCACGACATTGCGCAACTCGCGCACGTTGCCGGGCCAGGCATGTCTTTCAAGCGCGTCGAGCGCGACCGCGCTGAAGCCGGGCCAACCCTGCCACTCCAGTTCGGCGGCCATGCGCCGCCCGTAGTAGTCCGCCAGTTCGAAGACATCCCCTTCCCTCGCCCGCAGCGGAGGCAGATTGATGACCTCGAAACTCAGCCGGTCGAGCAGGTCGGCGCGAAACCTGCCTTCATCAGCAAGGCGCGGAAGGTCGGCATTGGTGGCCGCCACGATCCGCACATCGACGAGCGAAGGCCGCGACGATCCGATGCGGGCAATCTCGCCATACTCGATCGCGCGCAGCAGCCGCTCCTGCGCGGCCATGGACAAAGTCCCCAGTTCGTCGAGGAACAGGGTGCCGCGGTCCGCCTCCTCGAAGCGTCCGACCCGGGCCTTGACCGCCCCGGTGAAGGCGCCCGCTTCATGTCCGAACAGTTCGGCCTCGATCAGCGTTTCGGGAAGCGCCGCGCAGTTCATGGTGACGAGCGCCTCGTCCCAGCGCGGGGACAGGCGGTGAAGGCGCTGGGCGATCAGTTCCTTGCCCGTCCCCCGCTCCCCGATGACGAGAACCGGCCGGCTGACGGCGGCAGCCCGGCTGGCCCGCTCCACCGCATCGAGGAAGGCCGTCGACTGGCCGATGAACTGCACATCGCGATCCATTCCCAATAATTAGCGAAATTTCCCATTCATTGGCAATTCATCTTTTACAAGAGCATCGGATTGCCGAAAGAACCACAGGAATTCCGCCATTTCAGGCAATTGGCACGCCCTTTGCTGTGCATGAAGCGTAGTGAACGCAAGACCGGAAATTGAGGGAATTCACGCCATGTCGATGAGCATCGCCAGCACCGAACGCACCGACCGCCAGCCGGAAAGTCCCCGCGTGCGCAGCAAGCTCGACTGGGCGATCATTGCCAGCGTCCTCGCCATGGGCACTCTCAATATCCTGGCCCTGTCCGACCAGGTCGGCCCGACCAAGGCCTATGCCGCTTCGCCGGTTTGCGGAGTACCGCTGCAATGAGCAGGCTCGACGCGGAAATCGAAATCCTCCAGAATCCGGTCAAGCACTCCGGCTCCGGCGAGGACCGCTTCGGCACCGCCCCCACCGACACCCAGACCCAGAACTTCGGCCCGACCTATATCAAAGGAAACATCAGGATGGGTATCTTCTCCCGCACGCGCGACATCATCGCCGCGAACTTCAACGACATGCTCGACAAGGCCGAAGATCCCGCCAAGATGATCCGCCTGATCATCCTCGAGATGGAAGAGACCCTCGTCGAGGTCCGCACTTCGAGCGCGCGCACGATCGCCGATCAGAAGGAGCTGCGCCGCCATGTCGCCAAGCTGGAAAAGCTGCAGGATGACTGGGCGGAGAAGGCCCAGCTGGCCCTGAGCAAGGACCGCGAGGATCTGGCCCGCGCTGCCCTGGTCGAACGCAAGAAGGCCGCGGACATGGCCGCGCAGCTGCGCGAGGAAGTCCTCGTCCTCGACGATGCGCTGCGCGCCTACGAGGAAGATATCGAGAAGCTGCAGAGCCGCCTTCGCGAGGCCCGCAGCCGCCAGAGCTCCATCGCCGCACGCTTGCAGAGCGCCGAAAATAGGGTCAAACTGCGCACCCTGCTTTCGAGCGAGCGCGTGGACGAGGCGATGGCACGCTTCGACCAGCTTGAGCGGCGCGTCGATTATGCCGAAGGTCGGGCCGAGGCGCTGGGCCTCGCCGACAGGCGCCAGCCGACGCTCGCCGAGGAAATCGCCGCGCTTGCCGATGGCGACAAGATCGAGGCCGAGCTTGCCGAGATGAAGCGCAGCATGGGCCATGCCCCCGAGACGCCGAGCGACGCATCGGGCAGGCGCGCCGAAGATCAACCGGAATAATTGCGGCGCGCGCTGGCATCCCGGCAGCGCGCACCGCCCGCGATGGGCCAGGACCGGGAAACAGGGACAGCGCACGCTCATTCACAAGCAATGGCGTGCGCAATCAAGGGAAGGAACACCAGTGTCACGCGGACAATTCTATCTCGACAAGTCGAATGCCAAGCTCGCGGGCGTGTGCGCCGGCATTGCCGACTATACCGGCGTCGATGCGCTCTGGATCCGTCTGGCCGCCGTTCTGCTGACGTTCTTCGGCTTCTACCTCACCATCCCGATCTACATCGCGGTCATGGTGCTGGCGGACAAGCGTCCCAACTACCTCTATAGCGAGGAAGAGGAAGAACGCCTGCTGCGCCGCATGGACCGCCGCCGTTCGAGGCAGAGCCGGTCCACCCGCCTGCGTTCGGAAATCTCCGACATCGACCGGCGCGTGGCGGACATGGAAGCCTACTATACGAGCAGCAATTCGCGGCTCGCCGCAGAGATCGAAAGCCTGCGCTGAGCGCGGGCTTCACGAAAGGACCGCTTTTCATGTTCAACTTTGCGGAACTCATCCCCATCGTGGCGCTGTCGATCCCGATCGTGGCGATCTGGACCAGGCACCAGCGCAAGATGGCGGAGCTACAGGTCAAGGCTACCGCCGAAAAGGCCGCCCAGTACGCGACGAGCAACGCCGAACTGGAAGAACGCGTGCGGGTGCTCGAGCGGATCATCACCGATGGCGGCTACGACACCGCACTGCAGATCGAAGCCCTGCGCGACACGCGCGAAGGCGATGCCTTGCGCAAGTCCGAACGGGACACTTCCGTCAACTGAGACCGGCTTGCGGTCGGGCTACAGGGGGTAGAATACGATGGGTTTCGGTGATGTCATCGCCTTTGCCGCCCTCATGGGCGCACTGATCGCCATGGTCGGGATCGTGTCGGGCGCCTACAAGCGCCGGCTTGACTTCCAGCAGCGGAAGCTCGAACTCCTTGCGGGCAAGGAAACGCAGCATGCAAAGCAGCTTGAGGTGCATTGCGCCGAACTGGAGCAGCGCCTGCGCGTCCTTGAGAGGATTGTCACCGATGCCGAGAGCAAGAGCCTGATCGCCATGCAGATCGAGGCCTTGCGCGACAGCGATGCACAAGAGGTTGTCACGCAATGAGTTTCTGGACTGCCGTCGTCGTTCTCTTCGCAATCGCGTCGATTACCTGGCTGCGCTCGCAAAAGTACCGCGCCATGGGCGACCATCGCGGACCGGGCCACAGCGCCCGCGAGGAAGAGCTCGAGCACGAGGTCGAAGCCCTGCGCAAGCGCATCTCCGTGCTCGAACGCATCGCCACCGACGATCGGCGCAGCTCCGACCTCTCGCGCGAGATCGAATCGCTGCGCGACTGATCACGGCAGGCGCGCTTCCAGCTCCGACAGCCAGACCGCCGCGCTCGCGTCGGACGGTGCGCGCCAGTCCCCGCGCGGGCTGAGCGCCCCGCCGGACGAGACCTTGGGCCCGTTGGGGATCGCCGAGCGCTTGAACTGGCTGAAAGCGAAGAACCGGCCAAGGAACTTCTCCAGCCAGCTGCGGATGGTCGCAAGGTCGTAGGCGTTCTTGCGTTCGTCCGGGAACCCGGCCGGCCAGGTCCCCGCCCCCGTATCGCGCCAGGCATGCCAGGCAAGGAATGCCACTTTCGAGGGCTTCTGGCCGAAGCGCATCACGTGATGCAGAAAGAAGTCGTTGAGTTCGTACGGGCCGATTTTCGCCTCGGTGCTCTGGATCGCACCGTCGGCGCCTGCCGGGACCAGTTCGGGAGAGATCTCCGTGGAAAGGATCGCCAGCAGGATCTTCGCCGTCGGCTTGTCGAAGTCGCCGGTCGTCGCGCACCAGCGGATCAGGTACTGGATCAGCGTCTTGGGTACGCCGGAGTTGACCGCGTAGTGGCTCATCTGGTCGCCCACGCCATAAGTGCACCAGCCCAGAGCCAGTTCGGACAGGTCGCCGGTGCCGATCACGAAACCGCTGTTCTGGCTGGCCAGGCGGAACAGATAGTCGGTGCGCAGGCCCGCCTGCACGTTCTCGAACGTCACGTCGTAAACCGGCTCACCGTCGGCGAAGGCGTGGCCGATGTCCTCCAACATGCGGGTCGAGGCGGGAATGATGTCGATCTCGTCGGCGGTAATGCCCAACGCCTTCATCAGTTTCCAGGCATTGGACTTGGTGCCCTCGCTCGTCCCGAAGCCGGGCATCGTGTAACCGCGGATGAATGTGCGCGGCAGACCGAGCCGGTCGCAGGCGCGCGCCGCGACGATCAGCGCATGGGTCGAATCAAGGCCGCCCGAAACGCCGATGACCATCGACTTCGCGCCGGTCGATTCGATGCGGCGCATGAGGCCGTCGACCTGGATGTTGAACGCCTCGTAGCAGTCCGCATCGAGACGCTCGGCACGGTCGGGCACGAAGGGAAAGCGGCTGACCGGCCGGGTCAGCCCGATATCGCCGCCTGCAGGCGCGTGGCGGAACGGCACGGTGCGGAACGTCTCGTCCGGTCGTCCGGCCACTTCGCCGGAATCGTTGAAGGTCGGCAGACGCATGCGGTCGTTCAGGATGCGGTCGCAATCGACATCGGCGATGCACAGCTCGGGATTGAGCGAGAAGCGCTCGGATTCGGCGAGCAGGTCGCCCAGTTCGTAGATCACGCCCTGCCCGTCCCAGGCGAGGTCGGTCGTGCTCTCGCCGTGCCCGGCAGCACAATAGACGTAGGCTGCGGTCGCGCGGGCCGATTGCGACCGGCAGAGCATGTGTCGCTCGTCGGACTTGCCGATGACGATGTTGGAGGCCGACAGGTTGCACAGGATCGTCGCCCCGGCGAGCGCGCCGAGCGAACTGGGCGGCGTCGCGGCCCAGAAATCCTCGCAGATCTCGGCGAAGAAGCGGAAGCCCGGCAGCACTTCGGAAGCAAAGACGAGATCGGTGCCGAAAGGCACGTCATGCCCGTTGACCTGGATCGACTGACCGCGGATGTCCTTCCCGCTGGCGAACCAGCGCTTTTCGTAGAACTCGCGATAATTGGGCAGGTAGGACTTGGGCACCGCGCCCAGCAGCTTGCCGTGGGCGATCGCCAGCGCGCAGTTGTAGAGCCTGCCGTTCTTGCGCAGCGCCGCGCCGATCAGCAGCACGGGCGTCAACTGCGCGCTCGCCTTGACGATCTCGCCGATCGCCGCCTCCACCGCTTCGATCATGGCCTGCTGCAGGTGCAGGTCGTCGATCGCGTAGGAAGACAGGCACAGTTCTGGATAGACCAACAGGTCGACGTGCGCCTCGTGAGCGCGGCGCGCCTCGGCCAGGATCGCATCGCGATTGAATGCGACGTCGGCCGTGCGGACATGCGGCGTAGAGGTCGCAACGCGCACGAAACCGTGTTCGTGCATGGCGTAGAACGGGTGGCTGTGCGTGGCGTTCAAGGTTGCAGGGCTCCGTACGTCTCTATGCGACTCCACTGACAGCAAGACGCTGGCGAGGCAAGGAATCCCCTTGCCCTCACCCGTTCGGCGCTTAAATGGCCTAGCATGCGCAGCCTCGACGATATCCGCGAAGAGTACGAATTCCTCGATGGCGACGAACGCTATCGCCTGCTGATCGAACTCGGCCGCGAGCTGGACGCCATGCCCGATGCCCTCAAGACGGACGCAACCAAGGTCCGCGGCTGCTCGGCCAGCGTCTGGGTCTATCCGATGACACAGGACGACGGCAAACTGCACTTTCTGGCCGACAGCAACGCGGCCATCACCAAGGGCATCGTCGCCCTGGTGATCTCCACGGTGCAGGACCGGCCGGCGGCAGATGTCGCCGCAACCGACATAGCCGCCGCGCTCGAGCCCTTCGACCTGAAGAACCAGCTCTCTTCCAACCGGACCCAGGGCGTGCCGAACATGATCACCCTGATTCGCGAAACAGCAGCCCGGTATGCGGCAAGTTAAACGCGGGGTCTGGCTGGCGGCGGGGATCTTCTTCGTCGCACTGGGGACCATCGGCATCTTCCTGCCGATCATGCCGACCGTGGTGTTTTACCTGCTGGCGGCCTGGTGCTTTTCCAAGAGCCACCCGGAATGGGCGGAAAAGCTGCACAACCACCCCATACACGGCCATCACCTGCGCGCCTGGCGCGATCGCCGGGCGATCAGCCGCAAGGGCAAGGTCTCCGCGATCCTCGCGATGACTGCCTCGATTCCCTTCACCTGGCTGCTGACCGGCTGGCCTTGGTTCATGATCCCGGTCGCGGTACTGGTCATCTTGGGGCCCTGGATCTGGACGCGGCCCGAATAGGGCCGGCAGCGTGGATCAGTCCTCGACCGCCTCGCGCAGGACGGCAATGCCGGCCTTGCGCTGTTCGCGCAGTTCGCGCTTGAGCACCGCCGGATCGCGGGCGACCACGAAGCCGAAGCTGACCCCGCCCTCCTTGCCGATCGTTGCATGGTGCAGCCTGTGCGCCTGCACCAGCCGCTTGGCATAGCCGCGTTTGGGCACCCAGCGGAAATAGCGCTGGTGGACGAGGCCATCGTGAATCAGCGTGTAAATCACGCCGTAGACGAGAATGCCCAGGCCGATCCACGTCGCCGGCGCCCAGGCGCTCTCCCCCAGGACCAGCGGAGAGCCGAGAGCGAACATCGAAATGCTCATCGCCGCGCCGACCAGCGCGAAGAGATCGTTCTTCTCCAGCATCTTGTCGTGCGGCTCGTGATGATCGCGGTGCCAGGCCCAGCCGAACCCGTGCATGACATACTTGTGGCTCGACCATGCGACGAATTCCATCGCGGCCACGGTGGCAAGGACGATCAGGCTGGCAAGAGTTGCGGACATGCCTCCGCTATAGCACCGCGGACGCACCCTGCGACACTCTCTTACAAACCCACACGAATTTGCGACGGGTCATATGTCTGGCGTTCATCTTCGTAGCCATATTTCTGAATGCACGGAAACGCCGAGCAGCAACCGCCAATTGCTCCGGGCTTCCGAACTGATGCAGATAAGGAATTGAACTCATGCGCACCCTGACCAAGATCGTCGCCCCGGCCCTCGTCGCAACGCTGGCCATCGCCACGATCGCCCCCGCCTCGGCCCACGAGACGGTCCGCTACGACAACGTCCGCTACGATAACGTCCGCCATGACAGCGGCCGTCACGATGCAGCGCGCCACACCCCGGCCCGCAACGCTTCGATCCGTAGCGATATCAATGACCTGCGTCGCGACATCGACCGGGCTGCCGCCCGCCGGGCGATCAGCCAGCGCGAAGCCAAGGGCCTGCGCCGCGACGCCGCGGAAATCCAGCGCCTCTATGCCAGCTATGCCCGCAACGGCATCTCTGCCCGGGAGATGCAGATCCTCCAGCGCAAGGTCGATCGCGTCCATGTCGCCCTGCGCATGGAACGCCATGACCGCGACAACCGACGCGGCTGAGGCGGAGCCTCCGCTATCGCTCCCAACATCCACCCTACGATCAGGTACGCTCGTTCCGCTTGAATTGCGGGGCGAGCGCGCCTAATCGCGCCTCATCATGAGCACGAAACCGCGTACACTCTACCAGAAGATCTGGGACGCCCACGTCGTCGACCGGCGCGACGACGGTACCAGCCTCGTCTACATCGACAGGCACATCATCCACGAGGTGACCAGCCCGCAGGCCTTCGAAAGCCTTCGCGCCGCCGGCCGCCCGGTGCGTCGCCCGGATCTTACGCTCGCGGTTCCCGACCACAACCTGCCGACCACGGCGCGCAAGGACGCCTCGGGCAACATCCTGCCCATCGCCGACCCGCAGAGCGCGCAGCAGCTGGCCGCGCTTCAGAAGAACGCGCCCGAGTTCGGCATCCGCTACATCGATTCGACCGATCCCGAGCAGGGCATCGTCCACGTCGTCGGCCCCGAACAGGGCTTCTCCCTGCCCGGCGCTACGATCGTGTGCGGCGACAGCCACACTGCCTGCCACGGCGGCCTCGGCGCGCTGGCATTCGGCATCGGCACCAGCGAGGTCGAGCACGTTCTCGCCACGCAGACCCTGCTGCTCAAGCAGTCGAAGACCATGGAAGTGCGCGTCGAGGGCACGCTGGGCGCCGGCGTCACCCCCAAGGACGTGATCCTGCACATCATCGGCCTGATCGGCACCGCGGGCGGCACCGGCCACGTGATCGAGTATCGCGGCAACGTCTTCGAGGAAATGTCGATCGAAGGCCGCCTGACGGTCTGCAACATGTCGATCGAGGGCGGCGCGCGCGCTGGCCTGGTCGCGCCTGACGAAGCCACTTTCGCCTACATCAAGGGCCGCCCCTATGCGCCCAAGGGCGAGGAATGGGACAAGGCCGTCGCCTGGTGGAAGAGCCTTGCGACCGACGAAGGCGCAACCTTCGACAAGACCGTCTCGGTCCGCGCCGAAGACATCCAGCCGACCGTCACCTGGGGCACCAGCCCCGAGGACACCTCCGCCATCGGCGGCCTGGTTCCGGCACCCGAAGACTTCGCCGACGCTTCGAAGCAGAGCGCGGTCAAGGTCAGCCTCGAGTACATGGGCCTGACCCCGGGCACCAGGCTGACCGACATCGAAGTGCAGAACGTCTTCATCGGCTCGTGCACCAACAGCCGCATCGAGGACATCCGCGCTGCCGCCGAAGTGCTCAAGGGCCGCCACAAGGCCGACAACGTCAAGTGGGCGATCGTCGTGCCGGGCTCGGGCCTCGTCAAGCAGCAGGCCGAAGCCGAGGGTCTCGACAAGATCATCATCGACGCCGGCCTCGAATGGCGTGAACCGGGCTGTTCGGCCTGCCTCGCGATGAACCCCGACAAGGTTCCCGCCGGAGAGCGCTGCGCCTCGACCAGCAACCGCAACTTCACCGGCCGTCAGGGCCCCGGTGCCCGCACCCACCTGATGAGCCCGGCCATGGCCGCGGCGGCAGCCGTCACCGGCAAGCTGACAGACGTGCGCGATCTGGTAGGATAAGAAGATGTCCGAGGAATCCGAAAGCAATCTCGCCAGCAAGGCCGCCATTGCTGCCGGCGCCGCGATTGGCTCTGCCGCCATTGCCGCCGCCCTGCTCTTCGTGAAGCGCCGCAAGGCGCGTAACGAGGAAAAGCCGCTCCACCCCGAAGACGCGCCAGAGACCGACTGATGGAACCCATTTCACACGTATCCGGCCGCGCCATTCCGTTCGGCCGCAAGAACGTCGACACCGACGTCATCATCCCGGCCGCCTGGCTCAAGACGATCACCCGCGAAGGGCTTGGCCAGGGCGCCTTCGAGGCGGTCAAGCAGGAACCGGACAACGTCTTCACCGACCCGGAATATGCCGGTGCGCCGATCCTGATAGCTGGCGACAACTTCGGCTGCGGCTCCAGCCGTGAGCACGCCGCCTGGGCCCTGCTCGACATGGGCGTGACCTGCGTGATCGCGCCCAGCTTCTCGGACATCTTCTCCAGCAATGCCTTCAAGAACGGCATCCTCACCGTGGCACTGCCGCAGGATGCCGTCGACCGCCTGCTGGAAGTGGCGAAGAGCGATCCCATCGACGTCGACCTGGAAGCGCAGTCGGTGACTACGCCGTTCCAGGACCGCTTCGCCTTCGAAATCGACCCCTTCCGCAAGCATTGCCTGCTCGAGGGGCTCGACGAAGTGGGCCTGACCATGGCGCAGGGCGATGCCATCAAGGCGCACGAGGCGCGGGCGAAAGAGCAAATGCCTTTCCTTGCCCGCACCATCTCGACGGTAGACTGAAAAAACCTTCGCCATGACGAAGGAATAAGGGCAATCGGCGAATCTGGATTGAACCAAGTCAATCCGGGCCTTATCCGCTTCTGGTAAGCAACAGGGGCCCTATTCCCGTGGGCATTATTTTCGAGGTTGTCATATGACGAGTTTTGAAGACCGCGAACGCGCTGAAGAAGCCAAGTTCGCACATGATGCCGATACGCAGTTCCGCATTCAGGCGCGCCGCAACCGCCTCGTCGGAGAATGGGCCGCTGAACGCATGGGCCTTTCGCCGGCCGAGACCGAAGCCTATGCCAAGGCCGTCGTCCAGGCCGACTTCGAGGAAGCCGGCGACGAAGATGTCATCCGCAAGCTGCTCGGCGACATCACCGCCGCCGGCGTCGAGACCACCGAGGCCGAAGTGCGCACCGCGCTTGAGGCCAAGCAGGTCGAGGCCCGCCGCGCCTTTCTCGGCGAAGTCTGAGAAGCGCCGGGCCTGGGAAACAAAGGGAGCCCCAACTATGGCAATGTCCGCTGAACAGATCGAAACCCTCATCCGGGCCTCGCTTCCCGATGCGCAAGTGACGATCACGGACCTTGCCGGTGACGGCGACCATTATTCCGCGCATGTGGTTTCCGCCGCATTCACCGGCAAGCCGCGCGTTGCGCAGCACAAGATGGTCTACGAAGCACTGGGCGGTCGCATGGGCGGCGAACTCCATGCCTTGCAACTGACGACCGCCGTTCCCAACTGAGCTTGCGTAGAAGATTAAAAGGTCAGCCTTCACCATGTCCGAAGTCAACGCCCGCATCGGCGAGATTGTAAACAAGAACGACATCGTCCTGTTCATGAAGGGGACGCCGCTATTCCCCCAGTGCGGCTTTTCCAGCCGTGCCGTGGCGATCCTTGAGCACCTTGGCGCCCCTTACGAGAGCGTCGACGTGCTGCAGGACATGGAAATCCGCCAGGGAATCAAGGCCTACTCGGATTGGCCGACGATTCCGCAGCTCTACGTGAAGGGCGAATTCGTCGGCGGCAGCGACATCATGATGGAGATGTACGAAGCCGGTGAGCTTCACCAGCTCTTCATCGATTCCGGGCTCGCCACGCAGGGCTGACCTGCGCAAGGCATCGCGCCGCATCACGAGATCGAGACGCCCGGGAGGAAACTTCCGGGCGTTTTCGCATTGCGCGCAAGACGTTGCGGTGGCTGCAAACCTGCGAGCCTGCCGCTGCAAAATAATGCCGGTGCTGGGAAAAGCGTCTCGGGGAGACGGGGCCGTGGAGACTGGTCGGCCCCGTCTCTATTCGAGACTACTTGGGGGTACGAGCATATAAGCATGGACCGTGCCAATTTGGATTTTCGCCGGTTTTTCGGGTTTTTCGCATGAAGCGCCGACCGGCAAGTGCAGGAAAGTGTAAAGTCAGCCGACACGCCCCCAACATCGCGTGACGCAACACCTCTCACATTAATGCCTTGCATGCTCCGCCCTGCAGCGCGACAGCAACGCCATGTTCGAATTTCCTCCGACAGATGAGCCCATGCCCGTGGATGGCCCGAATGTCGTCCCGGCCGCAACCGTCGTCATTTTCCGCCAACCGAGGACCGGTACCGCGCCCGAACTGCTGATGCTGCAGCGGGCCAAGGAAATGCGTTTCGCAGGCGGTGCGGCCGTCTTTCCGGGCGGGCGGGTCGATCCCGCCGACCGCGATCTTGCCAACGTGCTGCTTCCCGACATGCCGATCGAAAGGGCCGCGGCCAAGATTGCCGGCATCCGCGAAACGCTGGAAGAGACGGGGCTGTTGATTGCCGCCCGCACCCCGGTCAGCGCGAAGGAGGCCGCGGACGCCCGGGCCATGTTGCTCAAGGACGGCAGGCTCGCCCCGGTACTCGACCATTTCGGCTGGGAACTGGATACCGACAGTCTCACGCTCTATGCCCACTGGTGTCCGATCTGGGAGCGCGCTTTCGACACCCGTTTCTTCGTTCATGACCTTGGCACCGGCTCGGTCGACGTCGAAGTCGATGCAACGGAGAACACACGCCTGTTCTGGACCAGCGCCGCCGAGGCCCTGGCCATGGCGGAACGCGGTGAAATCAAGATCATCTTCCCGACCAGACGCAATCTGGAAAGGCTCGCCCAGTTCAGCTCCTACGGCGAGGTACTGGAGGATATTGCCCGTCACCCCGTCCGCCGCATCTGCGGAAGCTTTGTCGACCAGAATGGCGAAAAATGGCTAATGCTGCCCGAAGGCACAGGCTATCCTGTACTCGGCGAACCCGGCGCGACGCTTCTGCGCGGTTAAGGCATCGCGGGCATCCACCAAGGCGAGTACCCGCCCCGGCCCTCGCTTAAAGCTCGACGGCGTGCCTCTGCGCGAGATGATCGACGACGGGACCATAGATCGGCCGATCGAACTCGATCCCGGCCACATCGTTCTTGTTCCAGCGCACGACGCCGGTCAGCGCTTCCATGCCTTCTGGCCGGATCATGACCCGCGTGCCGACACGGAAGAACAGGCTGCGCGGCCGGATGCAACATCCCTCGACCGAAATATCGGAGATCTCGCCCTCGTCCCGCATGCCCGCTTGCGTGCGACATTGCACGGGCATCGACACAGGCCGACGGATGTAACGGCGAGGCAACATGGGACGGGTCATGATGGCCCATCATGACCGAAACTGGTTGACCAACTTTTAAAGATACTTGCGGACATGCCGGTCCGGCACAGTAAGTACCCAGTACAATTGAGTCATTACTGAGGTTTTAAAGGCACTTGGCAAGAGCACGCCCAAGCATGGACCCTTGCCTTTTCTGCAGCAAAAACGTTCTGAACCGGCCTTCTACCTGCCCCCGAGAGACAAGATCCGCTCAGGCGAAGAGCCCGGCGAACCGTTCGCGCAGGAGCTTCTTCTGGATCTTGCCCATCGTGTTGCGCGGCAGGGCATCCAGAGTCAGGATCGTCTTCGGAACCTTGAACGCGGCCAGATCCTTGCGCAGTTGCTCGCGCACGGCATCGGCATCGAATGCACCCGCCGGCTGGACCACGGCGACCACCGCCTCTCCGAAATCGGGATGGGGTACGCCGATCACGGCCGCTTCCGCCACGTCATTGCGGTCGTCCAGCAAGGCTTCGACTTCAGCAGGGTAGACGTTGAGCCCCCCGGTGATGATCAGGTCCTTCTCGCGCCCGACCAACTGGACATAGCCGTCGCCGTCGATCACCCCCATGTCGCCGGTGATGAACCAGCCGTCGGGGCGAAACTCGGCCGCGGTCTTCTCGGGCATTTGCCAGTAGCCCTTGAAGATGTTGCGGCCCTTGACCTCGACGATGCCGACTTCCCCCTGGGGCAGCACCTTGCCGGTCTCGAACTCGGCAATGCGCAGCGATACGCCGGGCAGCGGCGGGCCGACATAACCGGCACGGCGCTCGCCGTCATAGGGATTGGAGGTGAGCATCCCGGTTTCGGTCATACCGTAACGTTCCAGGACGCGGTGACCGCAACGCGCTTCGAATGCGCGATGGATGTCGGCGGACAGCGGCGCCGAGCCCGAGATGAACAGGCGCATGTTCGCTGCCGCCTCACGCGTGAACGCAGGATCGGCCAGCAGGCGGACGTAGAACGTGGGCACGCCCATGAGCACGGTCGAATCCGCCATGAGTTCGATCGCCTGCGCGCTTTCGAACTTCGGCAGGAAAAACATCGAGGCACCAGAGAAGAGCACGCAGTGGACCGCCACGAACAGGCCATGGACGTGGAAGATCGGCAAGGCGTGAATGAGCCGGTCCTCCGGCGTGAAGCGCCAGAAATCGATCAGCATCTCGCCGTTTGAAGCGAGGTTGTCCTGCGTCAGCATCGCCCCCTTGGGCTTGCCGGTCGTACCCGAAGTATAAAGGATTGCCGCGATATCGTCGCTCTGGCGCGGGACGGGCGCGGCACCCTCTTGCGGCAGGTCGGCAAAGAGGCGTTCGAGCGTCGTCACCTGCATCCTGCCGCCGCCGATGCGGTTGAACAGTCCGGTACTCTGATCGCGGCAGACGGCCAGGACCGGCGTGGCATCGGTCGCGAAATAGGCCAGTTCGGCTTCGGTGTAATCCACGTTGAGCGGCAGGTAGATCGCCCCGGCCCGGATCGTGGCGATATAGAGGATCAGCGTCTCGACGTTCTTGTCGGTCTGCACCAGCACCCGCTCGCCCGGTGCCACTCCCAGCCCTTGCAGCCGCGCGGCCAGTCGCCCGGCCTCCTGCTCGACCTCACGATAGGTCCAGCGACGCTGCCCGTCATCGACGAGGATGCTGTCTGCATACGCATCGAAACTGCGCGCAATGCGTGAATAGAGATCGCCCGACACTTCCTGCCTCTTCCCTTGCGTCATTTCCGTCGACTTCGAATGAGGGAGGTGCGGGTGATACGCAACCCCTGCCCGGCGGTAAGGCATTCGCACGAATTCGGACAAGCGCCAGGCCGTCAGGCGCAACTTATAGAAATATATAACAAATATTGCAGAAGGAAATTCCCCGCGCACTACACTCCTTGCAAATCCCGCCTTCTGGCGCCGCCAAGACGCCAGGAACATTTCCGGATGGCTGGATCGACTAACACAATACATGTCAGGCCAGGACGTTACCTCTGCCCTTGCGATCCAGCTTACCGCCATCCGGATGCGCCAATCTGACACTCAATCGCATCAAGATGGCGCCCCTATGGTCACTGTCGCGCTTGCAACACGACCCTTCTCCTGCGAAACGGGAGCCGATCAGCATATATAAAAACTTGACGAAATCCTACAGGACTAAAACATCTTATCCTGCATTATCAAAAAAATAACCAGATTATTTCAAAAGCGTAATATAAAGCACCAAGAAGAATTCGGATCGTCGCGCTCAAGGAATGCCAGAAGATAATGCCCCCCATTCCACCGAATGATGCCGAGCGGGTCGCAGCGCTCAGACAGCTTGAATTGCTTGACAGCCCGGGGCACTCGTCGTTCGACGAGATCGTCCAGGTCATCAGCCGGTCGCTCGATTCCTCGATCGCAATGATTTCGCTGATGGATGAGCAGCGGCAATGGTTCCTTGCCTCGCGCGGGATCGATGTCAGGGAAACGCCCCGGGAGATGGCGTTCTGCAATTATCCGGTGGCCCTTGGCGAACCCTTTCTCATCCGCGACACCCACAAGGACACGCGCTTCTCCGACAGCATTCTCGTGCGCGAAGGACCGCAGATCCGGTCCTATATCGGTTATCCGGTTCGCGCGCCCGACGGCCATATCCTCGGGACCGTGTGCGCAGCCGATCCGGCCTGCGACAAGTTCGATACTTCGCACATAGACCTGATGGGAAATCTCTCCACCCTGGTAGAGCAACTCGTCGCGGCCCATGTCCTCACGCTCGAGCTGGACCGGATTCATCGCGATCTGGCGGCCGAGAAGGAAAGGCTTGAACAGGTCGACATGACCTTCCGCCAGATGGAGCGGATCGCCCGGATCGGTGCCTGGGATTATGACATCGAGACTGCCCGGATCACCTGGTCCGAGAGCATCCACACCATCCACGACCATCCGATCGATCAGCCCATCGATAGCCAGACCGCCATTGACTACATCGTGCCCCAGCACAGACCCATAGTCCGCAACGCCATCCGGGCGATGAAGGACGGGGCTGACGAAGTCAGCTTCGAGGCCGACATCGTTACGCGCACCGGCAAGTCCAAACGGGTGCACATTATCGGCCAAAAGCGCAAGGAATGCGAAGGCCCCAGACGTATCGTCGGCGTCCTCATGGATGTTACCGAACGGCATACGACGCACCTTGCCCTGAAGCGCGCGGCCGAAATCGACGACCTGACCGGCCTGCTCAATCGCAATGCCTTCGCGGCGCATCTCGATGAAACGATCCAGCGAAATGGCGGCGGTGCACGACCGCCTCACCTGCTGATGTTCGACCTCGACGGGTTGAAGGATACCAACGAGATCTACGGGCATACCGTGGGGGACCATGCGCTGCGCGAAATCAGCGCAAGGATCGCCGCGCTTGCGGCGGAGCACTGGTCGGTTTCCCGCTGGGGCGGAGACGAGTTTGCGGTCACGATACCGGGCAACAAGCCGATCGAGGCCATCCAGAAGTTCGCCCGCAAGGTGATCGACGCCATAGCAGTCCCGATCGAACAACCTTGCCGCACGATCTACTTGAGGGCCACTTGCGGCGTCGCGGCAAGCGAGCCGGGTATTTCGGGCAAGGAAATGGTGCGACGCGCCAATCAGGCGCTTCACCTCGGCAAGACCACCGGCATGGGGCTCGTCCATTTCTACGACAAGTCGTTCGAGCAGCGAAAGCAGGCGCGCAAGGCCATAGAGCTGGAAATCCGTTCGGCGCTCGAACAGCATCGCATCTTTGCGCGCTACCAGCCGATCGTCGACCTGCGCACGGGCCGCACAGAGGGCTATGAGGCGCTGCTGCGACTGACGAGCGCGGCAGGCAAGGAAATGACGGCGGCGCAGCTCCTGCCCGCCCTCGTCGATCCGGAACTTTCCAGGCTAGTCGCTTCCCGGATGATATCCCTTATCGCCGCGGACTTCGCCAGCATCTCCCGCTCCGCCGGAACCCCCGGCTTCGTCAGCATAAACGCCACCGAGGCCGACCTGCTGGGCGGCGACTATGCGGACATGCTGCTGTCCACTCTGGCCGCCCATGACATTCCCACCGAGCGCATCACCCTGGAAGTCACCGAAACGATGCTGCTGGTGAACGATCTGGAACGCATGCGCGCCGTTCTCGAGCGGCTCAAGGCGGCAGGAATTTCCATCGCCCTCGACGATTTCGGGACCGGATTTTCCTCACTGACGCACCTCAAGGTCTTTCCGATCGACAAGGTGAAGATCGACCGCAGCTTCGTGTGCGACATCGCGCAGGACCGTTACGCGCATTCGATCGTGGCCGGCGTCATCGCCATGGCCCGCAGCCTTTCGGTCGACGTCATTGCCGAAGGCATCGAGACCCGGGAGCAACTGACGATGCTGCATGAGATGGGCTGCCTGATGGGCCAGGGCTTCCTGCTGTCGAAACCCGTCCACGCCAGCGACTGCCGGCCCCGGGCCGCATTCGACGAAACCACGGACGGCTGCTTACGACAAAACTAATCTTTTCAATTTAGGGAAGAAGGCGTCGCGCTGCCGGCAAAAGCCGGCAAACTTGGAGAGAAAATGGCGTGCCACTGAGTTCGACAGAGCCACTTAACGACAGGGTCTATGTCGAGCTTGTCCGCAGCCTCTATGCCAACATCACGCCCGCCGTGATCATGATGTTCGCCTTCATGCTTGCGTTCGGCATCATCTGGCTGGAATCCCCGGAATTCGATCCGCTCCTGATCGCACTCGGCGTTGCGAGCATGCTCGCAAGCCTGACCCGGGTTCTCGTAACGGCCGCCTTTCGCAGCATGGCGCTTACCGCCGCCCTGAACCGGCCGCAGGCGCGCAGGCTGGAGCTGGTCTTCGCGTTCCCCTACCTCGGTTTCGCAGCGTTGCTGGGGCTTTATGGCGCCTACGTTTTCTGGATGCCTTTGACAGAGGCCCATACTCTGATCATTGCCCTGCTCGTCGGCTATTGCGCCGGCGTCGCCACCGGCACCGGGTTGCGTCCGAACATCGCCGTTCCCAGCATGTGCCTGGCCATCGGCCCGACGATCCTGATTTCCGCGATCCGCGCCGACCCGATCCACATCGGCCTCGCCGTCATCACCCTCGCCTTCCTCTTCGGTGGTTCGCAGACGGTGCTGATGCGGCACGACACGATGCGCGCGGAGATCGCCAAGCGGCTGGCATCGGTGTCGCTTGCCCGGCGAGACACGCTGACCGCCCTGCCCAACCGACTCGCGCTCCAGGAATATTACGAGGAAAACGCAGCGACGATCTCTCCCAACGGATTGATCGCCGTGCATTATCTCGACCTCGATGGCTTCAAGCCGGTCAACGATACCTATGGCCACGGGGTCGGCGATGCCCTGCTCACATCCGTGGCCAGCCGCCTGCGCGGCGCGATCCGCAGCGGCGACATCGTCGCGCGGCCGGGCGGCGACGAATTCGCCGTCATCCAGTTCGGTCTGCAGCGCGCCGACGAGGCGGACCTGCTCGCGCGACGCATCGGCGCCACTATCGCGCAGCCCTTCGAGATCGGCGATCACAACGTCTCGATCAGCACCTGCATCGGCACCGTTGTGAGTACCGATCGAAGCCAGCGGCTGGACCTGCTGCTGCAGGAAGCGGACGAGAAACTCTACGCCCGCAAACGGGCCCGGAACGGGACTGCGGCCCTGCGCGACTTCGCCTGAATTGCATTCGGGCATATGCCCGCAGGCATCTTCGCGGTTGTCTTAATCACCTGTCCTGACCTAGTTGCGCGGCCTTCAACCATGGAGATAGACGCATGTTGCTCAAGCTTGAGGGAGTCATGTCCCGCGATGAAGTCGCCGCCTGCCGCGCGCTGATCGACAGCGGGGAATGGGTCGACGGCAACGAGACCTCCGGCCACCAGTCGCGTCTTGCCAAGAACAACCTGCAGCTTCGCAGCGGCAGCGCCGAAGAGCGCCAGGCCGGCGAGATGGTCGCGGCCGCGCTGGGGCGCACGCCGCGCTTTGTGGCAGCCGCCCTGCCGCTCAAGGTCTTCCCGCCGCTGTTCAACCGCTACGGCGGCGGCCAGGAATTCGGCGCCCATGTCGACAATGCGATCCGCCAGGTCAAAGGCACCGAGTTCCGCATCCGCAGCGACTTGTCCTGCACGCTGTTCCTGACCGAGCCGGAAAACTACGACGGCGGCGAACTGGTGATCGAGGACCTTTACGGCGAACAGCGGGTCAAATTGCGCGCGGGCGACATGGTGCTCTATCCCGCATCCAGCCTGCATCACGTCACCCCGGTCACGCGCGGTGAGCGCATTTCCAGCTTCTTCTGGTTGCAGAGCATGGTTCGCGACCATGGCGAGCGCGAACAGCTCTATCGTCTCGACTGCTCGATCCAGACGCTTTCGGCCGAGCGCGGCGGGCAGGATCCGGTGGTTCTGGAACTGACCAATCTCTACCACAATCTGCTGCGGCGCTGGGCTGACACCTAATTGTTAATGAAAATAATTCTCATTAAGCATTGACTCATTGCGACTGACTCGCAATAGCCCCTGTCGAGATTCAACAGGGGAGTTATATGACGCGTACCCGCATTACTGGCGGCCAGGCGGCCGCCAGCTTCGTCGCTCTGAGCTGCGTTGGTTTCATTGCGACAGCACCGGTTCAGGCCACGGCTCAAGAGGCCAAGGACCAGCCGGTTCGTCTGCAAGGCGTATCCGTCACCGAAAGCGCCATTGCAGTGGATTACGGCGCCGATCACGTTCAGAGCCCCAAGGCGACGGCTCCGCTGATCGACACCCCGCGTACCGTCAACGTCATCACCACCGACGTGCTCAAGGACACCGCGTCGTTCGAACTCGCCGATGCCCTGCGCACCGTTCCCGGCATTACGCTGGGCGCCGGCGAAGGCGGCACCGCCAGCGCCGACATTCCGCTGATCCGCGGCGTTGACGCGACCTCGGACACATATGTCGACGGCGCCCGCGACATCGGTTCGCAGACCCGCGAAACCTTCGCGGTCGAGCGGATCGAAGTCTTCAAGGGCTCGACCGGTGCATTCGGCGGCCGCGGCTCGGCCGGCGGCGCGATCAACATCGTTTCCAAGCTTCCGCGGGACGGCAACTTCGCCAATGCCGACGTGACCGTAGGCACCGACGACTTCAAGCGCGTGACCGTAGACGTCAACCAGAAGGTCGCGGACAAGCTTGCCGTGCGCATCAACGGCCTGTGGCACGATGCCGATGTCGCCGGGCGCGACGCGGTATTCAACAAGCGCTGGGGCATCGCTCCCTCCGTTACCTGGGGGATCGGCACGGAAACCACCGCGACGCTCTCGTACTACCACTACGAGACCGACGACATGCCGGACTACGGCATCCCGCTGACCTCGCGCGGCCAACTCGATGACGTGCTGCCCGCAGGCTCGCGCCGCGTGGCTGATACCGATTTCGACAACTTCTACGGCCTGACCGACCGCGACTTCCAGAAGACCAAGGTCGACTCGGTGACCTTCCAGTTCCAGCACGACTTCGGCCGCGGCTGGGTCCTGTCGAACACCGCCCGCTGGTCGCGCGCGCGCAACAACTACATCGTCACCAACCCGGACGACAGCAAGGGCAACGTCGCCGACGGCATCGTCTGGCGCGGGGTCAAGAGCCGCAACTCACTCAACCAGAGCCTCGTCAACAACCTGAACCTGGCAGGCCAGTTCAAAACGGCCGGCATCGAGCATAGCATTGCGGTGGGCTTCGAGATGTCGGCTTCCGACACCGACCGCTACTCCTACTCGGTCGATACCGGCGACAGCACCTGCGCCTCGCTGGCGGACTACAACTGCACCACGCTCGACAATCCCAATCCGTCGGATCCGTGGACCGGGACGATTGCCCTCAATTCCGGCAGCGGTGTCCTGACCCGCGCGGAAGACTACAGCTTCTACGCTTTCGACACGGTCACCATCATCCCGCAGCTGCTGCTCAACGGCGGCGTGCGCTGGACCAGCTTCAACATCCGGGCCAGCGGCTCAAGCCGCGGCGTGCCCTACTCGGTCGACAAGAAGACCGACTTCTGGACCTGGCAGGGCGGCGTTGTCTTCAAGCCGGTTGAAAACGCCAGCATCTACTTCTCCTATGCGGACTCGGCCACGCCCCCGGGCGCGGACGTCGGCGAAGGTGCGAATGCCGTAAGCGGCACCAATGCCAATTACGAACCGCAAACCATGGAAAACTGGGAAGTGGGTGCCAAGGCCGATCTTTTCGGCGGTGCGCTCAGCCTGACGGCAGCCGCTTTCCAGATCGACCGCAGCAATATCCGCGATCTTGATCCGGGAACCGGCGATCAGGCGATCATCGCCAACAAGGCCCGCATCAAGGGCTTCGAAGTCGGCGCTTCGGGACGCATTGGGCCGGTCTCGCTGCTCGCCGGATACAGCTACACCGACAGCGAACTGCGTGACGGCAGCGCAAGCGACGGCAACGCCCTGCCCAACACGCCCAAGCACAATGTCGCGCTTACTTCGAGCGTCGACGTGACCGACCGGTTCAGCATCGGCGGCGGCGCCTATCACGCCTCCAAGCGCTATGCCGACACGGCCAACCTCATCGAGGCGGACGGCTACTGGCGCTTCGATGCCAATGCCGGTTTCCGCTTCAACGAGAACTTCTCGGTCAAGCTGAACCTGCGCAACCTGACCGACAAGCGCTACGTCACGAAGCTGCGCAACCCGCACTTCGCGGTGCCATCCGCCGGTCGCCAGGCCCTCATCACGCTCAGCGCGAGCTACTGAGGCCGACCTGACGACGCTCCTTCCCTGCCCCCCGAAATCGCATGTTGAGGACGACCATGGAACTATCCATCACCGATACCCTTGACCCGATCGCGTCGGGGCAGGCGAAGGGCGCGACCTGCCCGGACGGGCGCGGCCAAACGGACGAAACGATCTGGCTCCGGGCCTCCCCATCCGTTCGGACAGCCGTCGAACCAGAAACAATCCAGACCCTCGAACCGCCCGGTGCGCGCTACGCACCGGGCGGCTTCAATTATCGGGCCTTTGCAGTCGTCGCTGCGATCCATGTCCTGGCCATTGCCGCCCTGCTCGGCTTGGGCGTGGTGAAGGTTCCGCAAGTCCGGCAAAAGCACCTTACGGTGTTTACCGTCTCGCCGCCGGCGCCCCCGCCGGAACCGGCACCGCAACCCGAGGCCGAGCCGCAACCGCTGGTCCAGGATCCGCAGCCGACAGCGGTGAAGCCGATGATCGAGCTGCCTTCCAGGTCCACGCTCGTCATCGATGCCGCCCCGGTCCAGAGCGCAGTTGCCGTCAAGGTCGATGCCCCGCCCGCGCCCAAGGCCGCGCCCGCACCGCCAGCCCCGGTGACCCCTCCCGATTTTTCCGCCGCCCAGCTCAACAACCCCGGCCCCAGCTACCCCTACGCCGCCCGCCGCGCGCGGGAGCAGGGCACGGTGATGCTCAAGGTCCTGGTCACGCCCGAAGGCCGTGCCGGCGACATCGAGATCAACGAGTCCAGCGGCTTCGACCGGCTCGACCAGGCCGCGATCCAGACCGTGCGCAAGTGGCGCTTCGTTCCGGCCAAGCAGGCCGGCAAGCCGGTTGCCGCATGGGTGCTCGTGCCCGTCGGCTTCCACCTGAACTGATCCATGAACGAGGCCGCCATGCCCGATACGACTACCACCCTGCGCGTCGGCGCCAATGCCGCCCCGTCCGGCCGGTCTGGCGGCACGGCCCGTCCGCGCAAGAAACTGACCCGCGGCTTCTGGCTGCGCCACCTGCACACCTGGCACTGGATCAGCTCGGCCGTATCGCTCGTCGGCCTGATGCTCTTCGTGATCACCGGGTTCACCCTCAACCACGCCGCCGACATCAGTTCCCAACCGCAGGTCGTCGAGGGATCGGCAAACCTTCCGGCCGAACTGCGCGAAAGCCTTTCCGGCCTCGCCACCGAGGGCAAGGCCCCGCTTCCCCGCGACCTGCGAACCGAGCTGTCCGGCCAGACCGGCATGACCATATCCACGGCTCCTGCCGAACTGAGCGAGGACGAGGTCTATCTCGCCATGCCGCGTCCCGGCGGCGATGCCTGGGTCGCGATCGATCGCACCACCGGCGACGTCACCTGGGAGAGCTCCGACCGCGGCTGGATCTCCTACCTCAACGACCTGCACAAGGGCCGCGACACCGGCAAGGCATGGCGCCTGTTCATCGACGTCTTCGTGCTGTCGGCAATGGTCTTCATCGGAACCGGCTTCGTGCTGCTCTGGCTCCATGGCCGCAACCGCCCGGCCACCTGGCCGCTTACCGGCCTCGGCTTCTTGGTGCCCTTCCTGCTCGCCCTTTTCTTCATTCACTGAGGACATCATGCGCAAGACTTCGCTTTTCGCCCTGACCGGCGCCGCGACCATCGCCAGCCCGGCAATGGCCGAGACGATGACCGTAGACATCACCATCCCGCGCCTCTCGGTCGCTGAATACCACCGCCCCTACGTCGCGGTCTGGCTGGAAGGCGAAGGCGGCAAGGTCCGCACGCTTTCCGTCTGGTACGACAAGGACAAGCGCGGCGGCGAAGGCAAGAAGTGGCTCAACGAAATGCGCACCTGGTGGCGCAAGGCGGGCCGCAGCGCGTCGATCGACGGTGTCTCGGGCGCAACGCGTGCGCCGGGGCCGCAGAAGCTCTCGATACCGGCCGCCGCCCTTCGCGGACTTCCGGCCGGAAACTACCAGCTCGTGGTCGAGGCCGCGCGCGAAGTCGGCGGACGCGAAGTCGTGAAGCTTCCGGTCACGCTGGGTGGCAAGAGCGCCTCGACCGCCCGCGCCAGCGGCAAGACCGAACTCGGCAGCGTTGCCGCCACCATCAAGCCCTGAAAGGACTGAACTCATGAAAATGCGCAGCCGTCTTGGCGCACGCGCCGCCCTGCTTGCCGTCTCGCTTGCCGCCGTCCTGCCCGGATCGGCCCAGGCGCACCGGGCCTGGTTCCTCCCTTCCGAGACGATCCTGTCCGGCGAAGACGCCTGGATCACGGTGGATGGGGCGATCTCGAACGACCTGTTCTATCCCAACCACTTCCCGCTCGGCCCCGACGGCGTGACGGTCGTAAAGCCGGACGGCAGCGCCGGCGCGATCGAGAATGCGGCACGCGGCAAGATCCGCTCCACCTTCGACCTGCACCTGGACCAGCCGGGCACCTGGAAGATCGGCAACATGCGCAGCGGCGTCTTCGGCCGCTACAAGCTGAATGGCGAGCAGCAGCGCCTGCCGCGCGGTGCGCAGGCGGACGAGATCGAAAAGCTGATCCCGGCCGGCGCGACCGATATCGAGATCCGCGAAAACGTGATGCGCAACGAGTTCTTCGTCACGCTCGGGGCGCCGACCGATGCGGTCTTCACGCCGAGCGGCAAGGGCCTTGAAATGGTGCCGGTTACCCACCCCAACGATCTCGTCGCGAACGAGGAAGGCGTGTTCCGCTTCCTGATCGACGGCAAGCCTGCTGCCGGCGTGGAACTGACCGCGATCCTCGGCGGTGGCCGCTATGCCAACCAGCCGGTCGAAGTGAAGGCGACCAGCGATGCCAAGGGCGAAGTCCGCCTCGCCTGGCCGCAGCCGGGCATGTACTGGCTCGAGGCCGAAACCAAGGACAAGAATACCAGCGTCCCCGGTGCAACCGAGCGCGGCCTCGGCTATGTGACGACGCTGGAAGTCATGGCGCCCTGAACCAGCGTCCCGCGCCCTGAAGGAGAACCGCGATCCGCATCGCCATTCCGTCCGTCGACTGGCCCGACGCACTGCTGACCCCGCCCGCGGGAGAAGTCGTGTCCTTCGGCGGGCAATCGATGGCCACGACATGGTCGGTGCGGCTCGTGGCCGACAGCCGCCTGGAGATCGACAGGCTACGCCGCGATTGCCAGGCGGCGCTGGACCGGATCGTCGCGCAGATGAGCCAGTGGGAGCCGGAATCCCACCTCAGCCGTTTCAACCGCGCCGATGCGGGGGAATGGCTTGCGCTCCCGCCCGAATTCGCGGCGGTCATGGCAGAAGCCCTCGAACTGGCCCGGATGACCGGCGGGGCCTTCGACCCCACGGTCGGCGCGGCGAGCGAGGCATGGGGCTTCGGGGCAAGTCAAGTCAGACGGGCGCCAACCGGAGTCGCGCTCAAGATGCTGGCCACAGGGCAAGGCTGGGCCCGGCTGGACTTCGAACCCGGCCCGGCGCGCCTGCGTCAACCGGGCGGTATCGCCCTCGACTTGTGCGCCATCGCCAAGGGTTACGGGGTCGACCGGCTCGCCGAAGTGATCACGGCCGCAGGCGTATCATCGTACATCGTCGAGGTTGGCGGCGAATTGCGCGCGCAGGGCCTGAAGCCCGACTTCCAACCGTGGTGGGTCGATCTTGAGGTAACCGACAGCAGTGAACACGCGCCCTTGCGCATTGCCCTGAGCGGCTTCTCCGTCGCGACCAGCGGCCACGCGCGCCGGTTCCATGACGTGAACGGCATGCGTCTGGGCCATACGATCGACCCGGCATCGGGCGCTCCGCTTCGCAATGGAACCCAAAGCGTGACGGTGCTCGCCGAAACCGCGATGCGCGCCGACGCGCTCGCCACCGCGCTGATGGTGATGGGTGACGCTGCGGCGGACTTCGCCTGCCACTACGGCATTGCCGCGCGCATTGTCGCCGATTCCGAGATACTCACCCCCGTACTGGCGGCGATGCTCGACTAGGCCATGGCCTCGCGGGTAACCTGCGCGGCATAGCGGCGCGCGAGGATGGCGCAGACCATCAACTGGATCTGGTGAAAGAACATCAGCGGCAGGATGATCGCGCCGACCTGCGCCTGTGTGAACAACACGCCTGCCAAAGGCACCCCGGTCGCAAGGCTCTTCTTCGAACCGCAGAAGACGAGGACGATGAGATCCTCTCGCGAAAAGCGCATCACCCGCCCGAGCATGTTCGCGGCCAGCAGCACGATGGCGAGGATGGCAATCGATATGCCCGCGATCAGCGCCAGTTCGCCAATGGTCACGCGGCTCCACAGCCCGTCGATCACGGCCGCGCCGAAAGCGGTATAGACCACCAGCAGGATCGAGCCGCGGTCGGTGTAGCCCAACACTTTCTTGTGCCGCGCCACGAACTCGCCGATCCAAGGGCGCAGGAAATGGCCGGCAAGGAACGGCAGCAGCAGTTGCACGGCAATTGTGATCGCCGGATCGCTCGAGAAACCGCCCTGCTTGCCCGTAATCAGCAGCGCGGTCAGCAGCGGCGTCAGGAAGATACCGGCGAGGTTGGAGAAAGAGGCACTGCAGACCGCCGCAGCGACATTGCCCCCGGCAATCGCGGTGAAGGCGATCGAGGACTGCACCGTCGACGGAAGCAGCGTCAGGAACAGCACGCCGGTGGCCAGTGCCGGGTCCAGCCCGGGAATGGCCGAAACCGAGAGGCCGATGAGCGGAAACAGCACGAAGGTGAGCGATGCCACCGACACGTGCAGCTTCCACGCCCGCGCGCCGTCCATGATCGCCTGCCGCGAGAGCTTGGCTCCGTGCAGGAAGAACAACAGCGCGATGCCGGCATCGGCCACTCCTCCCGCGATGTCCGCGAAGACCCCGCGCGCAGGCAGGACCGAGGCAAGCGCAACGGTCGAAACCAGCAGCAGCAGGTAGGGGTCGATATTGAGGCGGGCGAGCAATCGGTTCATCGGATATCCTGTCCGGCGCGCGCCTAGCACGAGATTCTGAGGCAGGCGACGGTACTTTTTCTTGAAACTTTGTCCGGTTGCCCACGCTCAGGCGGAGACCGGCAAGCAGGATGAGCTGCCGGTCGTCACCGCGGGCCGGCTGCCGAGAATGGGAGCGGGACACGTCCCGTGCCAAACCTTTTGCACCTGCGTTTGGTTGCTGTCCCGGCAGGCTTGGAGCGGCGCGGTTACGACAACTTGCCGCGCAGCGCCCGAACAGCTTTCCAGACGTTGGGAAGTCGCTTCAGGCCGATGTGGCGCGAATGACGTCCAGCGCCGCCTCGGCGTCGATGACCTCACCGATCTTGGCACGGATATCGAACAGGTTGCCGTCGTGCGGGCGCGGATCGCGGTCGGCGCAGGCATCGGCAACGACGAGCGGCACGAACCCGTGGCACAGCGCATCGAGCGCGCTGGCCCTCACGCAGCCGGAAGTCGAATAGCCACCGATCAGCAGGGTATCGATGCCTTCCGCCACCAGCATCGGCGCCAGTGCGGTGCCGAAGAATGCAGAAGGATAGAACTTGGTGAGCACGCGGTCGCCCGGCTTCGGCGTCAGTTCCTCGGGGAAGGCGCCCAGCGGTGAGCCGGCCATGAAGTTGCGCAGGCCCGGCACCTTGCGGAAGAACATCCCGCCTTCCTTGCCATCGACATATTCGACATTGGTCAGGATTACCGGCACCCCGGCCTTGCGCGCGGCTTCGGCCAGGCGCACCGCCTGCGCCAACGCTGCCTCACCCCGTGCATAGAGCGGCGATTCCGGATCGAGATAGGCCCTGACCATGTCGACGAGCAGCAGGGCCGGCCGCTTGCCGGGCTCCAGGCCACCGCCGAACCCTGCACCTGCGTAGTCGTTGTCGAGATCGGATTTTTCAGCAGCCATATCTTGCCCCTTGAGCCGGCAGCGTCTGCGCGCCGGTCAGTCCGTTGAGATCATGAAGCACTCCGGTCTCCTCACGCAAGCCCGCGCTGGAATGGACCGAAAAATGACCGTCCGGCTGACCCGGCGCACCCGTGACGAGCGGTTGCAGGCCGCGGGCATCGTCCATCGGAGGCACCTCGGCAAACCGGCAGGAAACCTGATCGCATGGCGGGTCAGTTCAAGCCGACCTCGAGCCTCCCGACGGACCCTGAAAGGTGTGAAGTCAAAAAATTTGTCACCAGTGTGTAAGATTTGTAGCATTGGTGAACTCCTCTCTCCTCTCCCAACCGCAAACAAACGGAACATCAGCGCATGGCTTCATCCGCGATTATCCCGCTCAATCGCAGATCGTACGAAATTCCAGAGACTGCCAACGACGCCGAAGACAACGCAACAAGCGGTCGCGGCATCCCCATCCGGGCCATCAGCCGCGCAATCAGTGTCCTCCAGGCGATCAACCGCGCGGGTTCGCTGAACATGATGGAAATCTCGCAAGCCTCGCGGGTTCCCTATCCCACGGCCTGCCGGATTGTGCAGACCTTGTTGCATGAAGGGCTGCTTGAACGAGAGGAAGGCCGCAAGCATTATCGGCCGACCGCGCTTGTCCAGACACTTTCGCACGGTTTCCAGGCCCATGGAGAGCTCGTCCGGACCGTACGGCCGCATATCGCCCAACTGACGCATGAGATCGGCTGGCCCATTTCCCTTTCGACTCATGTCGGGAGCAACATGGTCCTGCGCGATTCAACCCATTCGCTGACCTCGCTGACCTACAACGACTATCATCCCGGCTACACGATGCCGCTCCTCGACTGCGCGGCGGGACTGGTCCACCTCGCTTTCTGTCCGGCAGAAGAACGCGATACCATTCTCGATAACCTCGACCGTTTCGGGGACGACGAGACGCACAATCTGCTTCAGCTCCTGCGCGAAGGGGGGCTGATCGATACCGTGCACAGCAGCGGTTATGCGGCACGCGGCTACAACCGCTTCACCCTCAACCCCGGCAAGACCTCATCGATTGCCGTACCGCTTCTTGTCGGCAGGCAAATCAAGGGTTGCCTGTCCGTTGCCTTCTTCGCCACGACGATCGACATGCGCGACGCCATACGCGAACTTCTGCCGAAGTTGCGGACCTGCGCCCAGACGATTGGCAAGGAACTCGCCGGGACAAACCTCGAAGCCTGAATACGGCATCAATACGCAAATTTAAGCACATTGCTGCGCCCGCCCACAAGCGGCGCAGCAATGACGCACTACGAAATCTGCAATAAAGTGCAATAACGCACAAAGCGCCATTCGGATAACCGACTGATTTCGTTTATCTATCGAAAAATCCGATCACTCTGAGCAGTTTGATCTGTTTTCCGGCCTGACCGCATCTCGATAACCAGGTGTCCTCCCAGCGAAAAAGTCTGCAAACGGAGGGGATACTCATGAGAAAGACGTCGATTTCCGCGCTCGCCATATTGGCGGCCGCCATGGCTCCCGCAATGGCAGTCACACCAGCCCAGGCCGAAGAAGAGGCCATATCGAACCGCGACTGGTGGCCCAACCGGCTTGACCTGAGTGCGCTTCGCCAGACCGAAGCCGGTGCCAATCCCTATGGCACGAACTTCGACTACGCCGCCGAATTCGCGACGCTGGATCTGGCCGCGGTCAAGAGGGACATCGACACCGCCCTCACCACTCCGCAGTCCTGGTGGCCCGCCGACTATGGCAATTACGGCCCCTTCTTCATCCGCATGGCCTGGCACAGTGCCGGCACCTACCGAGTAGGTGACGGGCGCGGCGGTTCGGCCGGTGGCGAACAGCGCTTCGAACCGCTCAATTCCTGGCCCGACAATGTAAGCCTCGACAAGGCCCGCCGCCTGCTCTGGCCGATCAAGCGGAAGTACGGACGCAAGATCTCCTGGGGCGACCTGATGGTGCTGGCCGGCAACGTCGCGCTGGAGAACATGGGCTTCCAGACCATCGGCTTCGCCGGCGGCCGTGCGGACGCCTGGGAGCCCGACCTCGTGTTCTGGGGCCCGGAGAAGAAATGGCTCGACGACAAGCGGCGTGACGGCAAGGGCGGTCTCAAGGGGCCGCTGGCGGCCACCCAGATGGGCCTGATCTACGTGAACCCGGAAGGCCCGAACGGCAATCCCGACCCCATCGCCGCGGCCGCCGACATCCGGCTCGCCTTCGGCAACATGGCCATGGACGACGAGGAAACCGTTGCGCTGATCGCTGGTGGCCACACGTTCGGCAAGGCCCATGGCGCCCACAAGCCGGAGGAATGCGTCGGCGCGGATCCGTCTGGTGCCCCCACCGAACAGCAGGGCTTCGGCTGGGTCAACAAGTGCGGCAAGGGCAATGCCGAGGACACCGTAACCAGTGGCCTCGAAGGCGCGTGGTCGGCCAATCCGATAGCCTTCACCACCCAGTACCTCGACAACCTGTTCGGCTTCGACTGGGTACAGACGCGCAGTCCGGCGGGCGCTATCCAGTGGATCCCCAGTGACGAGAGTGCCTCGGCCCTGGTTCCCGACGCCCACAGGCCGGACGTGCGCCACGCGCCGATCATGTTCACCACCGACCTGTCGCTGAAACAAGATCCCGGTTTCCGCAAGATCGCCCAGAGCTTCCACGAAGATCCGGATCTGTTTGCCAAGGCCTTTGCCCGGGCGTGGTTCAAGCTGACCCACCGCGACATGGGCCCCAGCGCGCGCTACCTCGGCGCAGAATCTCCCAAGGAGAGCTTCACCTGGCAGGATCCGCTGCCCAAGGCGCCTTATGCCATGATCGAGCCTGCAGACGTTTCGGCGCTCAAGGCCAAGATCCTCGGTACCGGCCTGAGCGGACGGGAACTGGTCAAGGCGGCCTGGGCCTCGGCCTCGACCTTCCGCGGCACCGACATGCGCGGCGGCGCCAATGGCGCCCGGGTGCGGCTCGATCCCGCCAAGGGCTGGGAAGTCAACGACCCCTCCGAACTGGCCGCGGTCCTGACGAAGCTTCAGGGCGTGCAGAAGGACTTCAACCGCTCTGCCAAAGGCGGCAAGCAGGTCTCGCTCGCCGACCTCGTCGTGCTGGGCGGAAATGCCGCGATCGAACAGGCGGCACAAAAGGCCGGCCACACCGTCATCGTGCCGTTCACGCCCGGCCGCGTCGATGCGACCCAGGCGCAGACCGATGTCGCCTCGTTCGAATACCTCAAGCCCAAGGCCGACGGGTTCCGCAACTACTACAGCACGGAAAGCAGCCTTTCACCGGCCGAGATGCTCGTTGACAAGGCGGACATGCTGAACCTGACTGTGCCGGAAATGACTGTCCTCGTCGGCGGCATGCGCGCACTTGACGCCAATACAGGTCACACGGCCAACGGCGTCTTCACCAGCCGTCCGGGCCAGCTGACCAACGATTTCTTCGTCAACCTGCTCGACATGTCGACGAAGTGGTCGAAGTCCGAGAAATCCCCCGGGCTCTACGAAGGCCATGACCGCATCAGCGGCATGCTCAAGTGGACAGCGACACCGGTAGACCTCGTGTTCGGTTCGAATTCCGAACTGCGAGCCGTCGCCGAGGCCTATGCCGCCGACGATGCCCGAGAGATGTTCGTGAACCACTTCGTCGCAGCGTGGACCAAGGTGATGAACAACGATCGGTTCTAGGCGCTCTGCGGGTCGCGACCGGGCAAGGCGGCGGCGGTATTCCCTCCTGCCGCCGCCGAGCTTGGATCCAAAGCAAGATCTCGAACCAATTACCTGGCCCCGACAACCGGCTGAGCAAGCCAGGACGACCGCTATTCCTGGGTTCCCAAAGCCCGATTCTTCGCCCTTTGGAGTAAGCCCGAGGGCTTACTTGTGCCCTTGTGATCACAATGAGACCATAGCGGCATCGGGGGAGTACGAATCCTACCAGTGCGACAGTCTCCCGGCGCCGAGGGTCATTTGCATGGTCTATCCTTCTGAACTGTCAGACTGGCGAGCGCAGGGGCCGCTCGACGAGGAGGCAATGATGGATGGTCAGGACGAAGGTGCCGGGGAACGGTTCAACAAGGTAGCCGCGTTGGCCTACGCCCGCTGGGAGGCCCTTCGCGAAGATGACGAGTTGCCCTCGATCGCACACAGCGCGATCGAGGAAACCCGCCTGTTCACGCCCAACTGCGTGCAGGTGGCATGGGATCCGGAAATCACCTTGCCGACGATCTCCTATCTTGGCGAAGATCTGGCGCCACAATTGGCGGAGATCTCCGGCGATCCCTGGCCGAACCTCCCGATCGAGAACCCGATAGTCGTGCTGCTGCATCGTATTTCGCAGCAGGCTGTCGAAGAAGCCGATGCGACGGAGTTCAGGGAATGCGTGACGGACAGCAATGGCATGACGAGGGAATGTCGGGGACTGGCCCTGCCCTTTCTCGGGCGCGAGCGCGGGACATTTCTGGTCGACGTCATGTTTAATCTCGACCAGCCCATGCAGCCGCTCGAACAGGCCGAGGAGCTCGGCGAACTCCTGCTCGAGCAGGAGTTCAATCCGGAAGAGATGCCGCGCCTGGCCAAGGCCCCGCAGCAGCCACCGGTGCTTTTCGTATGCGTCTCCGGGGATCGCGACCAGATTGCCAAAGCGCAGCCGACCCGCCCCTCCGAAGCGACGATGAAGCCCTATCTCCTGCCGATCAGTGCCGAGATCCCGACCAAGGACGAAGCTGGCTCAGGCACGCTCCAAGAGGAAGAACCGCTCCTCCTGACCGAGACGTTCGAAGCGCCATCGGCAGACGAAAGCCTGCTGATCAACTACGACGAGTTCCTGATGTCGCTCGAAGAGGCGCGGCAACAGGTCGAAGCGGCCAGTTCGAGCGAAGAACGTTCGCATGTCGCGCTCTACAAGGCGATCGGTGCCGCCTACGACTTTTCCCTCTACGCTCTTGACGCGCCGGACAGGCTGGAGCGCATGGTGATGGAAGCGGGCCTGACGATGCAGGCACGCGCGCCGATGACGCCGATCGTCAAGCTGGTATTCGGCAGCCATTACGACCGCTCGCGCCTCGCCGAATATGCAACGGCACTGGCTCATGGCCGGCGCAAGGGCGTGACGGCCGGCGGCTTCGTCGATTACCTGCTCGCCTACGAGGGCGGGCTCAAGGGGATCGTCAAGACGGAACGCGCGCGCAAGCGCAAGGTCGGGGCCCCACGCCAGTCGAAACTGGAAAAGATCGAAAGCAAGCTACGGGCGCTTCCCGCAGTGCCCGCCCAAGCGATTACACCGGAAGGCGAGGAGTTTGCACTGGTGATCGCTCGCCGCATGCCCGACGGCACCATCGCGCTGCTCGGCGAAGTGCCGAACGACGAAAAGCTGCTCTGTACGGCCGCACAGAAGCTTCTGAAGTCATAGGCTTTCGTTCGGGCCGACCGTATTGGCTTAACGGCGGCCGGTGCCCGTACCCCTTTCGCGTAGAGGCTACCGAATCCGGCCAAGACCTGCTTCACGAGCTAGGCCCGCGACGCGGAATAAAGGGGCATGCCCAAGGAACTATCCCCAGTCCTGCGGCACTTATCGCCCACTACTTCGAACGCTCCGCTGCCTACTCCAAAAGCTCGCTGGCAAGCCAATCCGATCAACCGCATCCTCCCTCCCGTGAAGTTCACCGCCCCCCCAGGTCTCGCCCGTTCGCGCATGGCGGCAACGCCGGCCAAACACGTGAAGCAGATGCTCGTCGACCGCGAAACGAAGTATGCGGTCGCGGGGGTCGTTCCCGTTTTCGTGATGGTGATGATGCTCGCCCACAGCGCCAGCCCGGCACCGGCGCGCCACGAGGCGATACCGCGGCTCGGCGATACCGTTGCCCCGGCATCGGCCAGGCCCGTAAAGATGGTCCAAGCCGCGCCGACCGTGGCAGACTGGGACCACATGCCGCAACAACCGGCTATGCTGACCGTGACTTATGCCAAGCCCCGCAGCGCGGCGCCGTTCTTCTACAAGGGAACGACCGACGACCGCGAACGTGCGGTCAATTGCCTTGCCGCCGCTGCCTGGTACGAGGCCGGAAACGATCCAGAGGGACAAAGGTCGGTGATGCAGGTCGTGCTCAACCGCGTCCGCCATCCCACCTTTCCCAGCTCCGTATGCGGCGTCGTGTTCGAAGGCAGCGAACGCACCACCGGATGCCAATTCACGTTCACCTGCGACGGATCGATGCAGCGCCGCTTCCCGTCGGCGCAGCAATGGTCACTGGCCCAGAAGCTGGCGGAAAAAGCCCTGACCGGCTCGGTCGACGATACCGTTGGCCAGGCCACACACTACCATGCGGACTACGTCTCGCCCTGGTGGAGCGGCGCCCTGCAGCAGGTCAGCCAGATCGGTGCCCATATCTTCTACCGCTGGCCGGGCGGCCAGGGCCATCTCGCCCGAAACCGGAATGCGGGCGCCGAGGCGAATGAAGCCGAACTGGCGCAAGGCCGGCCACGGCCGGAAACGCAGGGTGAAGCCACCGCGCTTCTCGCTCCGCAAATGGCTACGCTCGATGCGGCAGCGAGCGCCCCGGTCATCCCCGTCGGCGTCAGCCAGGCCCAGTTGATCGGGCTTGACCCGAACTCGCCGAGTGGCCCCTGGGCCGTAACCGCCCTGAGCCAATGCCTGAAAAAGCCGGCCTGCACGGTCATGGGATACGGGCAAGGCCTCGAACTGAGCCGCAACACGAACCTCGTGCCGGCGCAGATGGAGCGACCGCTGTTTCTCTTCGTGCGCGATCGCGCGTCGGGAATGGAAGTGATCCTGTGGGATTGCGACCGAACTGCCAGGCCCAGTGAGGATCAGTGCCTGCCGAAGGATCGAAAGTCGCTCGATCAGCTCATGCGCAACCGCTGAACACCGGCGCTGTCCAAGGCTTTTTCGCAATAATCGAGATATCCTGCAGCCCGGCGCGCCTTCTCACGACTATACGCCTGCCCTGAACAGGAAAAGGCGGGCCGGGTATGGCCCGCCTGTTCAAGAGCCGGTGACGGGCCGCCCAAGACGCGCCCGGCACCTGTCCTCAGGCATGCAGTTCCATGTCGGACAGCCCGCGCGAGCTGGCCCAGATCGCAGCCTGCGTCCGGTTGTGGACGTTGAGCTTGCGAAGGATGGCCTTCACATGGACCTTCACCGTCGCTTCGCAAACCATGAGTTCGCGAGCGATGACCTTGTTCGAATAGCCTGCCATCAGGCAGCACAGAACATCGAGTTCGCGCGGCGAAAGACGCGCCCGGTTGACTTCCTCGTCCGGCTTTTCCGCAGTACGCAGGATCGGCGTGAATGTCTGCTGCTCGAACACATCGACAAGGTCGGGCGGCAGTACGCGTTCACCCATGGCGGCGAGCCGCAAGGATGTCATCAGCGGCAATGCCTTCATCGAGCGCACAATATACCCCTGTGCACCGGACTGGAAGCATTCCAGCATCGTATTGAAGTCGAATCGCTCCGACAGGATGACGACGGGAACGGTATCGAACCGCGCCTTCAACTTCTGCACCGCATCAGACTGGTCGTCTGCGGCAATTCCATCGAGAACGAAAAAGAACTCGGCTCCGAAATCCTGCTTCTCGAGGTCCTTTATGGCCCCGTAGGAACCGATGATGTTGAAGCCCTCCGACTTCAGGATATTACCCAGGCCTTCCCTGGTTATTTCGCATTCACTTACTAAACAGACGTCCCTGTACATGTGCAGTCCCCCCGATTGACCCCGCAGGGCATTACCACGGCCCAGCAGAATGCCGGACCGATCGGAAGCGCGACTCCATTTCTCTTATGCTGAGACGATGCGGCAACCTGATATAGGAATCAACTATCAGCTAACATGCTTAGTCGTATTATGGGACAGGCGCGTCAGATTCCCCAATCAAAAGGACGCCTTTACATGAGTTTAACGCCGATATAACTCTTTCTGGGTATACCCGAACGAAGAGTAAACGAGTCCAGATTTGGATCAGTTTGCAACCCCCGGTTAACGGGTACTTGTGATCAGAAGAACGATTCCTGGATGATGATGGTGTCTCCCGGTGCAATCTTCAGCGGCGTTCCGTCCAGCTTGATTCGCGTGGCGACTTTCGCGCTCTGGCGCTGAAGCTTGATCACGCGCTTGTTGGCGCGCGCCGTAAAGCCTCCCGCCTTCGCTACCGCCTGATTGAGCGTAAGTTCCCCGCTATAGGGATATTCGCCCGGCTTGGCCACTTCGCCGAGGATGTAGAAGGGCCGGTGCTCGGTCACTTCGACGGCTACCTTGGGAACGAGGACATAGCCCCCTTTCTGCAACCGGTTGGAAATCGCATTGGCCAGTTCACTTGTGGTCAGCCCGTTGACATCGACAGGGTCGATGAGCGGAAAGGCCACGGCGCCATCGTCGCCCACCTCATAGTCGCCGGTGAGTGTAGGCTCATCGAACACCGTAATACGCAGCTTGTCGCCGGTCGAAACCTGATAGCCGGATATGAGCCCGGCATTCGCTTCCTGCGCCGACGTGAGCGGCAGGCCCGCCTGGGCCGGCGCCGCCACGAGCATGGTGCCCAGAACGATTCCCGAAAGAAGCAGGTGGGGCCTTTTGCCAAGTCTGCGATCCTGGGGGCGCATCAACGATCTCCTCAATCCCGAAATGCAACGAACGGGGACGCGGAATCACTTGTCGTGTCTCGCGTATGGCTATCGTAACCGCCAATTAAACGGCCCGAAACGACCATTTAGAGCGAACGGGAACATCTCCCGGACGACCGCTTTAGCCTCATTGGGTAGAAAAGCGCTACACCGGATGCCCGGTTGTGCAGCACCCTAATCTGGGAAATCGTCAGAGTGCGATCTGCGCTTATTCTTGAACGCAGATGGGTGGCAGGGATTACTGGTCGAATAGATCGAGAGATGCACACATCTAGCAAAGACATGTCACGCAAAGGGAGCGAGGGGGATCAAGCATATGGCTCCTGTATTGCCGTGGCATCGTCCAGCGCGGCCGAGGCGGCCCTGATCTCGAAACCGCGACTCGAGACGGTGCGCAGCACTCCCGCAGCTGCCGACAGTGCAGTTCGCGCCGCCAGGATCATCGCCACGCAAAGCGGGGACCCTCCACACTTCGGCCTTTGCCGGATCCGCGACATCGTCTGCGCCCTCGCCCTTATCATCCTGCTGCTTCCCGTATTCGTTGTATTGATCGCGGTCATCCTGATAAACGACCCCGGCCCGCCGATCTTCGCCCACCAGCGGGTTGGCAAGAACGGCCAGCCCTTCAAGTGTTACAAACTGCGTTCGATGTACTGCGACGCGCAGGAGCGGCTTGTCGTGCTGCTGGCGAAGAATCCGAAGATGCGGCGCGAGTGGGAAGCGATGCACAAGCTTACCGAGGACCCGCGCGTCACGCCGCTGGGCGACTTCCTGCGCCGCACCAGCCTCGATGAGCTACCGCAACTGTTCAACGTGCTGATGGGATCGATGACGCTTGTCGGCCCCCGGCCGATCGTCTTCGACGAACTGCATCACTACGGACGCCATGCTTCGTGCTACCTGACCTCGAAGCCCGGCCTGACCGGCCTGTGGCAGGTCACCGGACGCAGCGAAGTGTCCTATCGCCGGCGCGTGGCGACCGATCGCCTCTACGCCCGGCGCAAATCTTTCAAGCTCGATTTGCGGATCCTGCTCGCAACGGTTCCCGCCGTTCTGGCGCGCAAGGGAGCCTGGTAATGGGGGGACGAAATCAGGTGATCAGCCAGAACACCAGCGCCCACAGGGCAATGGCTGCGGGCACTGCCAGAACGAGGCCGCGCGCGAAGCTGCGGCCAGGACCTCGAGACGGCTCACGCGCAACTGAGCGCTTCTCCGTGGGCAGTTCATTCATGGCAAATACGCTATCCATCACACGTCGCGCTCTACTCCTTTTGGGCAACTTGATCCAGCCAATCTTAATCATTCCGGCTATCAAGCACGGATTCAACGCACAAAGGGGGAAGGAGTTTCGCAAATCCACGGGTTTCGCGACGAATCGCACCCCTATTTCGACGTCTCGAACCGTCGACCTGCTGGAAATTGCCCCGCTGATCCTGCGCCTCGCTTTCTCCAAGGGAGAGCAGCGCGAAAGGCTGGTCCAGCACGTGATCTACGTGGGCATGCCGCAGGGCAACCGCAGCAGGCCCTCGCTGGCAGCGCGCGGCGCCATTTTCCTCGCCCTTTTCGCCATGCCGCGTGTCGCCTCGGCGCAGGCGGGCGGCGGTGTTGGGGGGGCCCCCCCCCCACCCCCCC
>NZ_CCBH010000188.1:0-37583 GCF_001368935.1 Novosphingobium sp. KN65.2 | reverse complement strand
CGCAAAAAAAAAAAAAAAAGGGGGGACACCCCCCCCCCCCCCTTTTCTTTTATTCGGACGCGCCGTTTGCCACGCTCTTCAGAACCGGCACTTCAGTAAGTGACGATCTTCACTTTCTGCCCCGCAGTCAGCGTCGAATTCGACTGCAGGCCATTGAGCACAAGAAAGCGTTCCAGTTGCGCATCGCTGTAAGCCATGCGCTGGGACAGCGACCGCACGGTGTCACCGGACTTTACAGTCACGACATCGAGCAGGCGCGGTTTGACGCTACCCGCCTCGCTGGCGGAGATCCGCTTCAGGCTGCGGAACATCGGATTGAACACACCGGCGCCGCCGGCCTGCGTGATCGTGACGAAGTGATAGGCCTGCCCGTTACCGAAATCATAGGCGAAGACGACCACGTCGACGTTACTGTTCGACGACTGCACGCGCGCGACTCCATAAGCGGCCGGAATGCCGTTCACGCTCGTACGCTCGATCGAGGATGGGGTGATCTTTGCCTGCCCTGAATCGGTCAGCCCGGAAAACACCGTCTGGATGTAGGCATCGAGGCTTCCACCCAGCTTGCCGCCCGAGAACTGGGCCTTGCCCGACTGGCCACTGATCGACACGGCCCGGGTTCCATTCACCATGTAGAAGCCGTTCGGCGCCTCGAACGCAAACCGCAGCACCGGGTGAGTGAACTTGCTTCCTTCCACGACGCCCTGCTTGGGATCGTCGCCATAGACCAGGCCATCGATCCCGGTGAGGAACTTGTCGCGATTGGTAATGCCCGTCGCGTCGCTTCCCGCCTGGTTCAGCGCACCGCGCACGCGTGAGGCGGGATCGGGGTGGGTCGAGGCCCACTCGGGCACCTGGTTGCTCGTGCCGCGCAGTTGCGCCTCAAGGGCATTCTGCCGTGCGAGGCTCTCCAGCACCGTCGCCATGGCCCGCGGATCGTAGCCCGCGCGCTTGAGATAAGTAATGCCAAGGTTGTCGGCCTCAAGCTCCTGCGAGCGCGAGTACTTGAGTGTCAGCAGTTGTGACCCTTGCGAGAACAGTTTCTGGCCGAACTGGCCGAAGGAACTGTCGCCAAGCAGCACGCCCGAGAGAATCGAGCCCAGCACGCCGATGATCTGGTTGCGCTGCGCCGCCTGCTGGCGTTTTGCGGCATGTCGCGCCGCAACGTGGCCCACTTCATGGCCGAGAACGCCAGCCAGCTCCGCCTCGTTGTTCATCAGCGCCGTCAGCTGGCGGGTGACGTAGACATAGCCACCGGGAATCGCGAAGGCATTGTTGACCGGGCTGTTGAGCAAGGTGACGGTAAAGTCGCCGCGCGCATTGCTGAGCCCCGACTGCACCGCAATCGTCTTGCCGACCGATTCGACGTAGACCGCCTGCGGACCGGAAACCGTCCCTCCGAATTCCTCCAGCAGCTGCGGGTGCGCCTTGGCGCCTTCGGCCTTGTCTGCCTGACTGATCGAAGCCGACGTCGTGGGCGTACCGGTCGACTTCAGGCTGCCGCCGCTGGCAGCCGGAACGCACGCGGCCGTTCCCATGGCCACGAAGCCGAGGCTCGTGCCGATCAGAGTTGCGGTCCGTAAGCGTCGCGATGCCATCCTAAAACCCTTCCATTCGTTCACATTTGCTCTGTTTGCGATCTTCCGCACCAGACAACGGTGCTCAGCCCCGCTTGTTCCCCTCAACTGCCGCGCTTGCCGGCAAGCGGGTGGCGGGCATTGACGAGCTCGACGAGGCGGCTGCTCTCGACGTGCGTATAGATTTGCGTGGTGGCGATGTCGGCGTGGCCGAGCAGTGTCTGGAGCACGCGCAGGTCCGCGCCGCCTTCGAGCAGATGCGTCGCAAAGGCGTGGCGCAGGACGTGTGGGGAAACCCGCGTGGGGTCGATGCCTGCCCGCAAGGCGAGCGCGCGCACAAGCTGGAACAGACGCACCCGCGTGAGATGGCCGCTCGCCCCGCTGGAGGGGAACAGGAACCTGGACTGTCCCCTGCGCACCTCCAGCCAACGCGACAGAGCCTGACGGGCACGACCGCTGACCGGAACCATCCTCTGTTGCCCGCCCTTGCCCGTCACGTGGAGGAACGGCGCATCGCGCGGCACTGCCGCCACCGGCAGCGAGACCAGTTCGCTTGCGCGCAGGCCCGAGCCATAGAGCAGTTCGATCAGCGCAAGCATGCGCAGGGCATCCGAGCGACCGGAAACCGCTTCCTCTTCGGCAAGAACCAGCAATCGCTCGACTTCCTCGTGGGAGAGCAGGCGCGGCAGTGGGCGACGGGTGCGCGGCTTGGGCAACGAGCCTGAGGGATCGTCCTTGCGCAAGCCTTCGTCGACAAGGAAACCGTAGAACTGGCGCAGCGCCGAACACCGCCGCGCAAGGCTCGAGGCCGCAAGGTCGCTCCATGCCTCGCCCAGCGCTGCCAGAGCCGGCCCTTCCGCACTTGCCAGATCGCCGAGTTTTGCCTGTGCGGCGGCAAGGTCACGGCGATAGGCGGCCAGCGTATTGGCCGCCGCGCCACGCTCTACCGCCAGCACAGCGAGAAACCGTTCGGCGAGGTCTTCGCCTGCCATCGTTCCGCTCAGTCCCCGGCCCCGATCATACGATCAGGCGCGGCCAACCGCTTCGGCCGCAATCAGGCGTGCTTCGTCTTCCATGCCGACCTGACGGAGCGCGGAAACGATGTGGTAGAGATAGCGCGGCGTCATGCGCTGCCAACTCGATCCCTGCATCCCGAACCCCATGAGGAGGACAACACTGGCGGCATCGCCGCGCTCCGCGGCGCTGTCGATCGCAGTCGTCCAGCGGGTCGATCCGGCCAGTTCCAGCGAGAGGTCGTTGGAATAGCGCGAGACGTCGTTCTCTCCCAGACTCCCCAGCCCTGCCAATCCGGCAACCAGGAACGCGGCCTTGCGCTTGTTGGCGCTCTCGTCGTCATCGATGTAGCGATCTAGGTCACCGGTATCGACCGAGCGGCTGCCGGTCCCGGAGACCAGCGCCAGCAGGCCCCAGGCGGGGCTGCCCTTCTCCACCACCGAAGACCAGCGCATGGCATTGGCTTCGAAACCGGCCGAGAGCATCGACGTAATCAACGGGGCGGCATTGTCCGCATAGTCTTCCGAGGCGGGCATGCGGGCCGCCGCGGCTGCGGTCAGGACCTTGCGGGCATAGCCGGAGACTGGATCGGGCGCGGCGTTCCACAGGGCCTGCATCGCCGCAAGCCGGGCATCGGAGCTCTGCAGCGTATAGGCATCGCGCAGGGACTCCGCCGCGTCCTGGAAGTCGCCGGTAATGTCAGTGTCGGCGTAGATCTGCGAATAGAGATCGACCATCGCCGCATTCGACAGGATGCCGGCAGCGGCAGCGCGGTCCGACGCAGCAGCCCGGCGCTGCAGGCTCACCATCGGCGCCAGCGCATCGGTGTAGCCATACTGGACGCTGGCCTTGGTCATCAGCCGGGCCGGCGGCTCCATGCCGGTGCCGATCGTCAGGCCGTAACGCCAGGGCGTCATGCCTTCCACCTTGTCCCATTCGATCGTGACGGCCCGGCGCGCCTTGCCAGCAGCTCCGGCGTACTTCTGCGCCAGCAGCATGTCGATGTTGTCCATCTTGCCGCTTCGGCGATCCCGCTCCAGCTTGGACAGCGACGAACTGCTGTTGCCGCGAAAAGCCTCGCAGATCGCCTTGGCGACATCCCACTGCGGATCGTCGCGCAGCTTGCCCTGCGTCGCCATGATCGGGCAAAGGCCGGTAAAATCGGCCGTGCGCTCGTAGGTGCGCATCGCCAGGTCGCCCAGGCTCGGCGTGTAATTGTCGATATCGATGTCCTGCAGCACGGCGCGCGCGGCATCGATCTCCCCCATGCGCAGCAGCAGCCCGATGCGCAGCGCGGCGAATTGCTGCGGCTCCATGCCCGCAGGCGCCTGCAGGCGCGATACGAGCGCGCGACGCAGCAGGATATGCCCCCAGCGCGAAACGAGCGCGCCGCGGTTCGAAGCCAGTGCCAGCTCGACCAGCTTCGGGTTCTGCCTTGCGAGCGAAGCTGCAGGCAGGCCGCCCTCGCTCTCGGCCAACATGCCCACCTGCTCCATCGAGCGGCGCGCGGCAGGCGGCATGTCGAGCTGGATCTTGCTTCCCAGCAGTTCCTCGAAGTCGTCCGGCGTCATCTTCTCGATTTCCTCGAGAGTGGGAAGCCGGGTCAGCGCGAACTCGCCGTCCTGCTGCTGGGCCTGCGCAGCCTGCCCCGTCGCACCGCCGGGAAGCGCCTGCACGACCGGGGACGAAACCGCGCGCGGCGCGGCCGGATTCCCGCTTGAGGCATTGGACGAAGCGGACGACGCGGCAGTAGCCCGCGGGGTCGGCGTCGGACTGGGCGTGGGTGCCGGGTCCTGGAACATCTTGGGAAGCAGCGATTCGGGCGCATCCTGCGCCACGGCCCAGGCCGATGTCAGCGTCAGGGCCACACCGGCCAGAAGATAGGCGCGCCTCATTTCGGCAACTCCGGAACCGGGATGGGTTGAACGATGTCGCGCACCGGTTCCCGGCCAGCGTCGATCCAGCTCCATGCCAGCAATGCAATGACCAGGATGGCGACGGCTCCCAGAATCGTGCGCCTTCGCATTGTAACCGTCAACTCGCCTTCCTTCACCGATGCTTGCGCTGCGACCTAGCGCAACTATAGGCGGTGGGGCAATGGACGTTCAACAGACCCACTTCTCCGCACAGGAAATTGCCGGACTGGCAAGGCGCATCGATCGCCCGATCGTACTTGTCGGCATGATGGGCGTGGGCAAGTCGAGCGTAGGCAAAAGGCTGGCCTCGCTGCTCAACTGTCCCTTCGTCGATGCCGACGAGGAAATCGAACGCTCAGCCCAAATGGGCATTCCCGAAATCTTCGAGATGTACGGCGAGGATTACTTCCGCGACGGCGAGCGCCGGGTGATTGCCCGCCTGATCGACGAAACCGACGGGTGCCGTGTGATCGCGACAGGCGGCGGTGCCTTCTGCAACGCCGAGACCCGCGCCTTGATTCTGGATCGCGCCCTCACCATCTGGCTGGACAGCGAAGTCGATACCCTGGTCGAGCGGACCGCCCGCAAGGACAACCGCCCGCTGCTGAAAGACGGAGAGCCGCGCGAGATCCTGGCCCGACTGCGCGAGGAACGCCGTCCCCACTATTCGCAGGCGCCGATCCATGTCCTGAGCGGACCCGGACCGCACGTCCAGACTATCAACAAGGTCCTTCAGGGAATTTCGCAATGGCTGTGATCCCGGTCAATATCGCCGGCCGCCCCTACGAAGTACGGGTCGGTGCAGGACTTCTCGCCGAACTGGTGCCGCACTGTCGCGGCAAGCTGCGCAAGCGGGACGTGCCGATCGTCACCGATGCCAACGTCCATGCCGCCTGGGGCGACGTGGTCGAAGCCAGCCTGCGCGACAACGGCCATGAACCGCATTGGCGCATCCTTCCGCCGGGCGAGCACACCAAGTCATGGGACGAACTGGCCGCCACGGTGAACTGGTTGCTCAGCCTCGAAGTTGAGCGCGGCGACCACATCATTGCGCTGGGCGGCGGCGTCATCGGCGATCTCACCGGATTTTGCGCTGCCGTGCTGAAGCGCGGGTGCAAGTTCATCCAGGTGCCGACTACGCTGCTTTCGCAAGTCGATTCGAGCGTGGGCGGCAAGACCGCGATCAACACCCCGGCCGGCAAGAACCTTGTCGGCGCCTTCCACCAGCCGTCGCTCGTCCTCGCCGACCTCTCGGCGCTCGAGACGCTGCCCACCCGCGAACTGCTCGCCGGTTATGCCGAAGTCGTGAAGTACGGGCTGATCGACGATGCCGATTTCTTCGCATGGTGCGACACCAACGGCGCGAAAATGGTCGCCGGAGACAGCGCCCTGCGCGAATATGCGGTTGCCCACTCGGTCGCCGCGAAGGCCCGGATCGTGGCCGAAGACGAATTCGAGACCACCGGGCGCCGCGCCCTGCTGAACCTCGGCCATACCTTCGGCCATGCGCTGGAGGCCGAAACCGGCTTTTCCAGCCGCCTGCTGCACGGCGAAGCAGTGGCGCTCGGCATGGTTCTGGCAGCACGCTATTCCGCGCGCAAGGGCCTGATGGCCATGGCGAGCGCGGATCATGTTGCGCAGCATATCGGCGAAGTCGGTCTGCCCGCCAGCCTCTCGGCTCTCGGTCTCGACTGCAACGGCGCCGCGCTCGTGAAGCACATGCTCCACGACAAGAAGATGGATGCGGGCACCCTGCCCTTCCTGCTGATGAAAGGCATCGGCAAGACCTACCTCGACAAGCAGGTCTCGCTCGAGGACGTCGCGGATTTCCTCGACGGCGAACTCGCGCGCACGCCGGCCTGACGCGAAAAACACGCGCCGAATCAAAGGTGCATACCTTTCCGGATGCACCGTGCAGCACAAGCGGCAGGCCGTCCCCCCGGCGGGAACGGACTCCCGTTCACGCGTGTTCCCGAGATGGATTGGAGTACCGCTTGAGAGCCGCGAGCGGGTCGCGAAGGATTGCCCTTGGCCGGGGGGATTGTCCCCGAGGCACCCGGGGGCACCGGAAGGCGGCGGGTCGATCGGGCCTGCCGCCTTTTTCCATCGCGCGAATCGCGAACGATCGGGGGGCATCGGCAAGGGAAGGACGCGCAGACAATGCCTGCCAAATCCAAGGCCCAGCAAAAGGCCGCCGGCGCCGCACTCGCCGCCAAGCGGGGCAATGCCAGCAAGAGCGACCTCAAGGGCGCTTCACGGGAAATGTTTGAATCGATGAGCGAAAAGCAGCTCGAGGATTTTGCGGGCGTGTCTCGCAAGGACAAACCGGACCACGTCGACGAATAAGCCCGCATTCACGAGCCGAACGGTATCCAGCGCCCTCGTGACATTACGCAGAAATGTTTCTAAGTTGCCGACTTAGACAACAATAATACGAAGAGCGCAATGACTGTTGCCGAAGCCACTCCGGAACTGGATTTCCCTGAAGAAGCCGCTGCGGACGACCGCGCCTTTCTCGGACATCCCAGAGGCCTGGGATATCTCTCGTTCGTCGAAGGCTGCGAACGCTTCTCATACTACTCCATGCAGACGCTGCTTGTGCTCTACATGGTCAAGTATCTCCTGCTTCCGGAGAACATCGGCAAGGTCGTCGGCCTCGATTGGCTGCGCACGGGGTACTACGCAGGCCTGAGCGGGCAACCGCTCGCCTCCGCAATCTTCGGTGACTACACGTCGCTGGTCTACCTCACCCCGATCCTCGGCGGGATCGTCGCAGACCGTTGGCTCGGCCGCCGCATCACCCTGATTGCGGGCGCGCTGGTGATGTCGCTGGGTCATTTCCTGATGGCTTTCGAAGGCATGTTCCTCTTCGCGCTGATCTCGCTCGTCGTCGGCGTCGGGCTGTTCAAGGGCAACATCGCCAGCCAGGTCGGCGAGCTGTACAGGCCCAACGACCTGCGCCGGGCCATGGCGTTCCAGATCTTCTACATCGCCATCAACGTCTCGGTGATCGCAGCGCCGCTGATTTCGGGCACGCTGGGCGAGAAGGTGGGCTGGCACTACGGCTTCGGCACGGCCGGCGTGGTCATGGTCCTCGGCCTGCTGCTGTACCTGCGCGCGCGTCCCTATCTGCCGGCCGATGGCGCCGACGCCACGGAGGGCAAGGCAAAGTCCGCGGGGCTCCAGCGCAGCGACTGGCCCCGGCTGGGCGCACTGGCCATTCTGGTCCCGGTGCTCGCCATCGCCATCCTGACCAACCAGGAAATCTTCAACGCCTATCTCGTCTGGGCCGATGCGAAGTTCCAGCTCACCTTCTTCGGCGAAACCCTGCCGACAAGCTGGATGATCACCATCGATGCAACGCTCAGCTTCTCGATGCTGGTCGCCGTCGCCGCCTTCTGGAAATGGCGCAGCGATCGAACGGGCCGCGAACCGGACGAACTGGGGAAGATGATCATCGGCTCGGTCTTCACCGTCATGGGCGGCATGTGCCTCGTCATCGCCGCCGCGACCGCAGGCGATGCCAAGATCGGCCTGTTCTGGCCGGTCATGTTCCACCTGTTCAACTCGATCGGCTTCGCTCACGTCCTGCCGGTCAGCCTGGCCCTGTTCACCAAGGTTGCCCCGCGCGCGCTCAATGCGACGGTCGTGGGCATCTACTACCTGGCCTTCTTTGCCGCGAACAAGACGGTCGGCGTGGTCGGCGGCTGGTACTCCAGCATGGACACGGTGCATTTCTGGCTGCTCCATGTCGCCACCGCCGCCTTCGGCCTCGTCGCTTTCGCGGTGCTCAGGATGTTTCTCGGCAGGATCCTTGCCGACGATGTCGCGGGCGAACCGGCCCCGGCCTGAGCAAGGTCAGCCGAACAGGGCGACCGACTGGATACCGGTGGCAATCGGCTCGCCACCGGCATTCCACAGGCCCATGCCCTGGCTGGAACAGCCTTGCTGCGCGTAATCGCCAGTCGAGCGCAGCAACCACCAGCCGTCGCGCGATTGCGGCGTAGCGGTCAGGAGATTGACCTGCCAGTGCATGCTGCTGATCGGCACGGGTTGCGGCATGACGGGAATGACCGCAGGCGGCAGTCCGTCCCCGCATAGCATGAGTTCGACCATCGGATCGAGGCGGCCATGATCGCGCGAACGCAGCCACCAGCACATCTCAGGTCTCTTGCGGTCGGCCTCGGGCATTCCGAAGCGCACATCGAAGTGACTGCGCATGAAGACGGTGAGAGCATCCGCAGGTATCGGCAAGGCATCGTCGAGAGGAACGACGCTATCCGGAAGCGGCCTGTCATTGATTTCGAGAGTATTTGCGGTCGGCCGCATGAAGACGAAGTTGGCGGCAAAGGCCATTCCGGCCCCGCTCGACAGGTGCGCTGAGATCCATGTGGCATTGCGGCCCTGCCGCTCCACCTTCGCGCGTGCCACGATCTTGCCGTTCACCGGCGCCATCATCGCCAGTTGCGCCGAGCGCAGCGGCGCGAGTTCACCGCCTGCCTGTTGCGCGACCGCCAAGGCCAGCGCAGAAGAAAATCCGCCATAGGCAGTGCGGCCCTGCAGCCAGCTTTCCGGAACCTCCAGCTCCCAGCCATCGTCGTGACGCTCGGCTGCGGCAAGGACCTGCGCAAATCCGGTCATCAGAACAACCGCGATCCGTTGGGCACCGCCTTGTCGGGTGAGAACAGGGTGACCCTGCCATCTTCATCGGCAAAGCCCAAAGTCAGCACCTCGGACAGGGCCTTGCCGATCTGACGCACGGGAAAATTGACCACGGCCGCTACCTGGCGACCGATGAGGTCTTCGGGAGAATAGAGCGCCGCGACTTGCCCGACGCTCTTCTTCTCACCGATGCCGGGACCGAAATCGATCCGCAGCCTGTAGCTTGGCCTCCGTGCGCCCTCGTAGACTTCGGCCGCCACGACGGTGCCGATGCGAATGTCGACTTTCAGGAAATCGTCAAAGGCAATCGTGTCGCCCGCAGGTGCGGCCGGGTCATGATCGAGGTGCAAACGTCACTCCATCTCGAGGATGATGGCGTCGACCGCGAGGCTTTCGCCTGCCTTGGCATTGACCGACTTCACCACACCCGACTTTTCGGCGCGCAGGATGTTTTCCATCTTCATCGCCTCGATCACCGCAAGCGGCTGGCCGGCCTCGACCTTATCGCCCTCACCCACGTGGAGCGCGACGAGCAGGCCCGGCATCGGGCAGATGAGGAACTTGGAAAGATCCGGCGGGATCTTTTCGATCATGTGCTGCGACAGGTATGCCACGCGGGTGGGCAGGCAGTCGACCTTGTGGATCGCGCCGCGGGTGGTCATCCTGAAGCCGGTGCGGGTGACTTCCAGCTTGATGCCGATGTCCTCGCCCTCGATTTCGGCCTCCACAAGGCGGTCGCCGGGGGTATACTCGAGCGCCAGTTCAACCTCGTTGCCGTTCACCGTAACTACGTCCTCGTCGATCACGACGACGTAGTCGGTCTTGTCGATGGTCACCGTCCAGTCGGCCGGCGGATCGGTCGGATCGGCGAGCTGGCCGGAAATCCGGCGCGAACGGTCCGAACGCGCGGTGGCGACGAAACCGGCCACGGCAGCGAGCTTCACCTTCAGTTCTTCCGACGTCGCGGCGCCGCTGAAGCCCTCGGGATATTCCTCGGCGATGAAGCCGGTGGTCAGCTCACCCGAGCGGAAGCGCGGGTGCTGCATGATCGCCGAGACGAAATCGATGTTATGGCCAAGGCCCTCGATCTCGAAGGCATCGAGCGCAGCGATCTGCTTGTCGGCTGCCTCGTCGCGGGTCTCACCCCAGGTGATCAGCTTGGCGATCATCGGGTCGTAGAACATCGAGACTTCGCCCCCTTCATAGACGCCATCGTCGACGCGAATGCCGTCGATGCCGCGACGGCCGTTCTCGGCACCGTCGTCTTCCCAACCGGCGACAGGCGGGCTGTAGCGCACGAGGCGACCGGTCGAGGGCAGGAATCCACGATAGGGGTCTTCGGCATAGACGCGGTTCTCGATGGCCCATCCGTCGATCTTCACGTCGTCCTGCGTCATCTTCAGCTTTTCGCCGGCAGCGACGCGGATCATCTGCTCGACGAGGTCGATGCCGGTGATGCACTCGGTGACCGGGTGCTCCACCTGCAGTCGGGTGTTCATCTCGAGGAAGTAGAAGCTCTCGCCGCTCGGATCGGCGCCCGAGACGATCAGTTCGACCGTACCCGCCGAGTAGTAGCCCACGGCCTTCGACAGGGCGACGCACTGCTCGCCCATCGCCTTGCGCATCTTCTCGGTGACGAAGGGCGACGGCGCTTCCTCGACCACCTTCTGGTGGCGACGCTGGATCGAGCACTCGCGCTCGTTCAGGTAGAGGATGTTACCGTGCTTGTCGCCGAGGATCTGGATCTCGATGTGGCGCGGGTTGAGGATGAACTTCTCGATGAAGACGCGGTCGTCGCCGAAGGAGTTGAGACCCTCGCGCTTGACCGATTCGAAGCCCTCGCGAACGTCCTTCTCGGAATAGGCCAGGCGCATGCCCTTGCCGCCGCCGCCGGCAGAGGCCTTCATCATCACCGGGTAGCCGATGTCGTTGGAGATCTGCACCGCGTGTTCGGTGTCCTCGATCTCGCCGACGTAGCCGGGCACGACATTGACGCCGGCTTCCTTGGCGAGCTTCTTGGACTCGATCTTGTCGCCCATCGCGGCAATCGCGTTCACGGGAGGGCCGATGAACTCGATGCCTTCTGCAGCCAGCGCCTCGGCGAAGGACGTGCGCTCGGACAGGAAGCCGTAGCCGGGGTGAACCGCTTCGGCGCCGGTCTGCTTGCAGGCCGCGATGATCTTCTCGGCTATCAGGTAGGACTGCGCGGCGGGTGCCGGACCGATATGCACTGCCTCATCGGCCATCTGCACGAATGGCGCGCGGGCATCGGCATCGGAATAGACGGCAACCGTCTGGATGCCCATGCGGCGTGCGGTCTTGATCACGCGGCAGGCGATCTCGCCCCGGTTTGCGATGAGGATCTTCTTGAACATCAGTTCTCCGTTTCCACGTATTCGCGCAGCTGATCGGTGCGCGCCTCGGTGAGTCGTTGCATGCAGGTGTTCTGAACGAGCGGCCAGATGGTGCCGCTCTCCTCGCGCTGGCCATTCTCGGCCAGGCACTGGGCGTCGCGGAACGCGAGCCACTTGCGCTGGGCATCGAGGAGCCTTGCGAATTGCTGTGCGCCTTCGGACCGGGCCTTGGCCGCGGCCTGCTTCCACGTCGCGTTGAGCGCGCGGTCAGCAGCCTGAAGGTCCTTGAAGGCGCAGATGTTCATGTCCGTCTGCGTCATCGCATGAGCGCAATCGACTTGCGGCTCGGCCGCCATCAGGAACGGTGTGAAGATCACCCGGCGCCCTCCCCATAGCCGTCGCCCTTGCGCAGGCGGGCTTGACGCCCGTGCGCAAGGCTCCGCCGCACGGCGGGCTCCCCGTCTGCGCGGGGGTGACGAGGGAGGGCGAAAGTCACTACTCCATCGTTTCCAGCTTGACGCAGCCCTTGGGCATGCGGGAGGCTTCGACCTGCGCATCGGTTTCGCTGATCGCCATCGGCTTGATACCGAGGCGCGCGAACATCGCGGCATCGTTGTCGTCGCCGGCATTGGGCGCGGTAAGCAGCTTGTCGCCGGTGAAGATCGAGTTCGCACCGGCCATGAAGCACATCGCCTGCGTCATCTCGGACATGGACTCGCGGCCCGCGGAAAGACGGACCATCGAATGCGGCATGGTGATGCGTGCCACCGCAACGGTGCGCACGAACTCCACGTCGTCGATCTTGGCAAGCGGGGTATCGGCCAGCATGTCGCCCAGCACCGTACCCTTGACCGGGACCAGCGCGTTGACCGGCACCGAGCCGGGATGCTCGGGAAGCGTCGCCAGCGTGTGGATGAAGCCGACCCGATCCTCACGCGTCTCGCCCATGCCGACGATCCCGCCCGAACAGACGTTGATCCCCGCCGAGCGCACGTTGGAAAGCGTCTCGAGGCGATCGTCCATCGTTCGCGTGGTGATGACCTGGTCATAGCGCTCGGGCGAGGTGTCGATGTTGTGGTTGTAGTAGTCGAGCCCCGCCTCGGCGAGCATCTGCGACTGCGCGGGCGTCAGCATGCCCAGCGTCATGCAGGTTTCCATGCCCATCGAACGCACGCCCTTCACCATCTCGATGATGGCAGGCATGTCGCGGTCCTTGGGATTGCGCCAGGCAGCGCCCATGCAGAAACGGGTCGAGCCCTGGTCGGCCGCCTGCGCCGCACGCTGCAGCACCGCCTGCACGTCCATCAGCTTGGTCGCCTTGACGCCGCTGTCGGCATGGACCGACTGCGAACAGTAGCCGCAGTCTTCCTGGCAGCCGCCGGTCTTGATCGAAAGCAGCGTCGAGAGCTGCACTTCGTTGTGCGGGTGATGGGCGCGGTGGACCTCGGCGGCGCGGAAGACCAGTTCGGTGAACGGCAGGTCGAACAGCGCGGCGATTTCCTCGCGGGTCCAGTCGTAACGGGGTTCGGTTAGGGGGGCGTTGGTCATCTCGAATTCCTCAGGCTGCCTTGGCCTGCGCACGGCGCGCGGCATAGGCGGTCAACGCCGCTGCATAGTGCGGTCCGGCGCGACGTTCCAGTTCCCCGCCGGCGAAACCCTCTACCGATTGCGCGATCCGCGACACCGCCGCATCGCTGAGCTGCCCCAACGGCGTGCGGTAGATGCCGATGGTGAAGACGATCGCGCGCGATTTCGGCAGACGCCGCAGTGCCTCGCGCTCGCAGCGCACGAACAGCGTTTCGCCAGCATTGTCCGCGGTGACATGGGCAAAGCGCTGCTCCGGCAGGGCTTTGGGCATGTAGCGCAAGTCATCCGAGGCCACGACGAAGGCATTTGTCCGCGCGAAGATGTTGAACGACTGCAGCCCGTTCATGAACTTGTCCACCCCAGAGGCGAGCTGCTCGGCATAACCGTGGATCGGCTCATGCACCTGATGCAGCGCACGGCCGATCTTTTCGGACAGGCGCCAGTCGGTCGGAAACGCCACGGCTCCTGCCCCCAGGCGGAATGGCTGTCCCGGCGCGTCCTGCACCATCACGCACAAGTCCTCCCAGACCGAGCGCGCACAGGCTTCGAGCCCGCCATCCACACCCAGCAGATCGGCCAGTTCAGCGATCCCTGCCTCGGCTTCGGGCAGGACCATCACGCTTTCGGGATGAGCGTCGAAACCGGCCTTGCGCGTGGCAATGTCCGGTTCGGGATCCAGCCACTGGCCTTCGTCGAGGCGCACCAGCCCCATGCGCAGCGGGCCGGAGACCCGTGCAGCAGGCAGCAGTGCCTCGACAGAGAAACCCAGTGACATGGCCCCTTCCCCTTCGCGCCTTACTCGGCCGCTTCCAGTTCGCTGCCTGCGGGCGGCATGTTGTGGCCCAGCAGGCGCAACATGTCGGCAGCGCACTCGACCACGTTCGAACCGGGACCGTAGATCCCCTGAACGCCCGCCTTCTTGAGGAAGTCATAGTCCTGCGGCGGGATGACGCCGCCGGCGACGACCTTGATGTCGGCGCGGCCGGCATTGCGCAGGTGGCCGATCAGCTCGGGGATCAGCGTCTTGTGTCCTGCCGCCAGCGAGGAGGCGCCGACCGCATCGACGTTGTTCTCCAGCGCCATCTGGCAGGCTTCTTCCGGCGTCTGGAACAGCGGTCCGGAAACGACCTCGAAGCCCATGTCGGTGAAGGCCGAGGCGATCACGTTCGCGCCGCGGTCATGGCCGTCCTGGCCCATCTTGGCGACGAACATCTTCGGCTTGCGACCGAGGCGGCGGGTCACCGCATCGACGCCGTCGAGCACCTGCTGGTAGCGGGTGTCGCCGGCATAGGCCGAACCGTAGACGCCCTTGACCGGGGTCGGGAACGTACCGTGACGGCCGAAGACAGCCTCCATGGCATCCGAGATTTCGCCAAGGGTCGCGCGGTGACGCGCGGCTTCGACTGCCAGTGCCAGGAGGTTGCCCTTGCCCTTCGCGCCTTCGGTGATCGCCTTGAGCGCGGCCTGGCAGGCTGCCTCGTCGCGACTGTCGCGGGCGCGCCTGATGCGGGCGATCTGCGCTTCGCGGACCTTGTGGTTGTCCACCTCGAGCGTCTCGATCGCGTCTTCCTGATCGCGGCGATACTTGTTGACGCCGACAATGACGTCATCGCCCTTGTCGACGCGTGCCTGGCGACCGGCAGCGGCTTCCTCGATCATCGCCTTGGGCCAGCCGGCGGCGACCGCCTTGGCCATGCCGCCTTCGCTCTCGACGCGCTCGATGATCTCCCAGGCCTTATCGACCAGTTCCTGCGTCAGCGCCTCGATGTAGTAGGAGCCGCCCAGCGGATCGACGACATTGCACATGCCGGTCTCTTCCTGGATGACGATCTGGGTGTTGCGCGCGATGCGGGCCGAGAAGTCGGTCGGCAGCGCGATGGCCTCGTCCAGCGCGTTGGTGTGCAGCGACTGGGTACCGCCGAGCATCGCCGCCATCGCCTCGATCGTGGTGCGCATGACGTTGTTGTAGGGATCCTGCTCCTGCAGCGAGACGCCCGAGGTCTGGCAGTGGGTACGCAGCATCTTCGAACGTTCGGACTTCGCGCCGAGCTGGGTCATGGCGCGATACCACAGCGTGCGCGCGGCGCGCAGCTTGGCGATCTCCATGAAGAAGTTCATGCCGATCGCGAAGAAGAACGAGAGGCGACCGGCGAACCTGTCGATGTCGAGCCCCGAGGCCACGCCGTACTTCACGTATTCCATGCCGTCTGCGATGGTGAAGGCCAGTTCCTGCACCTGCGTCGCCCCGGCTTCCTGCATGTGGTAGCCGGAAATCGAGATCGAGTTGAACTTCGGCATGTGGTCCGCCGTGTAGGCGAAGATGTCCGAGATGATCCGCATCGAGGGCTCGGGTGGATAGATGTAGGTGTTGCGGACCATGAACTCCTTGAGGATGTCGTTCTGGATGGTCCCGGAAAGCTGTTCGGTGGGAACGCCCTGCTCTTCGCCGGCGACGATGAAGAAGGCGAGGATGGGGATCACGGCGCCGTTCATGGTCATCGAGACCGACATCTGGTCGAGCGGAATGCCGTCGAAGAGGATCTTCATGTCCTCGACCGAGTCGATGGCGACGCCTGCCATGCCAACGTCGCCAACGACGCGCGGGTGATCGGAATCGTAGCCGCGGTGGGTGGCAAGGTCGAAGGCGACCGACAGGCCCTTCTGGCCCGCCGCAAGGTTGCGGCGATAGAAGGCGTTGGATTCCTCGGCGGTCGAGAAACCGGCATACTGGCGGATCGTCCAGGGGCGGCCTGCATACATCGATGCCTTGACGCCGCGGGTGAAGGGCGCAAAGCCGGGAAGGCCCGGATCGGTCTTGACGTCCTCGGCGGTATAGAGCGGCTTGACCGCAATGCCCTCGGGCGTGTGCCAGGTCAGGTCCTTGCCCTTGACCTCCTTGTCCGCCGCTGCCTTCCAGTCGTTGATGTCAGCCATTTCCCGTTTCCCTCGTCTATTCTCATCCCGGTGCGAGCCGGGATCGCTGGCATTCACAGGCCGAACCGCCCGGCCAGCGGTCCCGGGTCAGACCCGGGACGCCTTGTTCCTCAATGCGCTTCCCTGGGCGTTTCCATGATCTCGGTGAGCTGGCCGCCCATGTCCTTGGGGTGGACGAAGAAGATCAGCGTCCCGTGTGCGCCGATGCGCGGCTCGCCCAGCACCCGCTTGCCCTGCCCTTCGAACCAGGCCTTCGCCTCATGGATGTCGGGCACTTCGTAGCAAATGTGGTGCTGCCCCCCGAGCGGGTTCTTCTCCAGCCACTTGCCCACCGCGGAATCCGCTTCTGTCGGTTGCAGAAGCTCGACCTGCGTGCCCGCAGTCCCGTTCTCGCCCGGAGTATTGACGAAGCAGACGCGCACCTTCTGGCTTTCGAGCACGAAGGGCTCGGTAATGTCGGTGGCGCCCATGACGTCGCGGTAGAAGGCGATCGAGGCATCGAGATCCGGCGTCGCGACGCCGATGTGGTTCATCCGGCCGAGCTTCACGAAGTCAGTCCTCCACGTTCTCGATGACCATGGCGATGCCCTGGCCGCCACCGATGCACATGGTGATCAGGCCGTACCTGCCGCCCGTACGCTTGAGTTCGTAGACCGTCTTGATCGTCAGGATCGCGCCGGTCGCGCCGATCGGGTGGCCCAGCGAGACGCCCGAACCGTTCGGGTTGGTCTTGGCAGGATCGAAGCCGAGCTGCTTGGCAACGCCGCAAGCCTGCGCGGCGAAAGCCTCGTTGCTTTCGATCACGTCGATCTGGTCGAGACTGAGGCCCGCACGCTCCAGAGCGACGGGAACCGCCTTGACCGGGCCGAGGCCCATCACGCTCGGCTCGACGCCCGCGTGGCCCCAGGCGAGAATCCTGGCGAGGGGCTTGAGCCCCTTTGCGGCAACGGCCTTGCCGCTGGCAAGAACGACGGCGCCGGCACCGTCATTGAGGCCCGAGGCATTGCCTGCGGTGACCGTACCGTCCTTCTGGAACACGGCCTTGAGGCTGGCCATGCCTTCCAGCGTGGCATCGGCGCGCACGTGTTCGTCGGTGTCGAACACCTTGGTGCCCTTGCGCGACTTGATTTCGACCGGAACGATCTGGTCCTTGAAATAGCCCTCGGCGATCGCCCTGGCGGCGCGCTTGTGGCTCTCGACGGCCAGCGCGTCCTGTTCCTCGCGGCTGATCTGGCACTGCGAAGCGATGTTCTCCGCGGTCACGCCCATGTGGATGCCCTCGAAGGGATCGTGCAGCGCGCCGAGCATCGCGTCCTCGAACACGAGATTGCCCATGCGCACGCCGTTGCGGGCCGAGCTGGTCATGTGCGGGGCGTTCGACATCGATTCCGCACCGGCGCCGATGGCGAAATCATGCTCGCCAAGAGCGATGGCCTGGGCTGCCGATACGATCGCCTGGAGGCCCGATCCGCACAGGCGGTTGACGTTCATGGCCTGCGAGGACACCGGAACGCCCGCGTTCACCGAGGCCACGCGCGAGATGTAGGCGTCCTTCGGCTGGCTCGGCACGACATTGCCGACCACCACGTTCTGGATGTCCGCTGCACTGATTCCGGAACGCTTGATCGCCTCTTCCATGACGATAGTGCCAAGATCGGCCGGACGGAACGATGCCAGCGAACCACCGAACGAGCCGATAGCGGTACGAGCGCCGCTGAGGATGTAGATGTCTTCCATGATCTGTACCTTCTCCTGCGGAACGGCGCGATCCTCTTGGCGGGACCTGCAGCCGTCCTGATTTCATCCAAATGCCGTCCCTTGAACTCCAGCTTCGCGTCTTTCGAAGCGAGAACGGCGGGGGCCGGCCTTCGATCGCGTCCGGAGCGGCAGGGACGACGCCCGAAGGCAATGTCGTCCCGCCCATTCCGGATTACAATGGAATGTTGTCGTGCTTCTTCCAGGGATTCTCGAGCTGCTTGTTGCGCAGCTTGCGAAGCCCCAGGGCGATGCGGCGACGGGTCGAGTGCGGGTAGATCACTTCGTCGATGTAGCCGCGGCTGGCGGCCACGAACGGGTTGGCGAAGCGGTCTTCGTATTCCTTGGTGGCAGCGGCCATGCCGTCCGCGTCACGGCCGCGGAAAATGATCTCGACAGCGCCCTTGGCACCCATCACCGCGATTTCGGCGGTCGGCCAGGCATAGTTGAGGTCGCCACGCAGGTGCTTGGACGCCATGACGTCGTAAGCGCCGCCATAGGCCTTGCGGGTGATCACGGTGATCTTGGGCACGGTGGCTTCGGCATAGGCGAAGAGCAGCTTCGCGCCGTGCTTGATGATGCCGTTGTGCTCCTGGTCGGTGCCCGGAAGGAAGCCGGGAACGTCGACGAAGGTGACGATCGGAATGTTGAAGGCATCGCAGAAGCGCACGAAGCGCGCGGCCTTCTTCGACGAGTTGATGTCGAGCACGCCGGCCAGCACCATCGGCTGGTTGGCAACGATGCCCACGGTCTTGCCTTCGACGCGACCGAAACCGCAGATGATGTTCGCCGCGTGCATCGGCTGGATCTCGAAGAACTCGCCCTCGTCCAGTGTCTTCCTGATGACTTCGTGCATGTCATAGGGCTGGTTGGCATTGGGCGGGATGATCGTGTCGAGGCTCTCCTCGAGACGGTCCCACGGATCGGCGGTCGGACGCTCGGGCACTTCCTCGCGGTTGGACAGCGGCAGGAAGTCGAAGAAGTCGCGTGCGGCCAGCAGCGTCTCGACGTCGTTCTCCAGCGCAAGGTCGGACACCGAGGTCTTGCTCGAGTGCGTGACCGCACCGCCGAGCTCCTCCTGGGTGACGACTTCGTTGGTCACGGTCTTCACGACGTCCGGACCGGTCACGAACATGTAGGAGCTGTCTTTCACCATGAAGATGAAGTCGGTCATCGCCGGCGAATAGACCGCGCCGCCCGCACAGGGGCCCATGATCAGCGAGAGCTGCGGGACCACGCCCGAGGCCAGCACGTTGCGCTGGAACACTTCGGCATAGCCCGCGAGCGAGGCGACGCCTTCCTGGATGCGCGCGCCACCGGAATCGTTGAGACCGATCACCGGCGCGCCGACCTTCATCGCGTTGTCCAGCACCTTGCAGATCTTCTGCGCATGACGGTTCGAGAGCGAACCGCCGAACACGGTGAAGTCCTGGCTGAACACGTAGACCAGTCGGCCATTGATCGTGCCCGAACCGGTTACGACTCCGTCGCTGGGAATGCGCTGGTCCTGCATGCCGAAGTCCACGCAGTCATGCTCGACGTAGAGATCGAGTTCCTCGAAGCTGCCCTCGTCGAGCAGGACTTCCAGACGCTCACGCGCAGTCAGCTTACCCTTGGCATGCTGAGCGTCGATGCGCTTCTGCCCCCCACCCATTCTGGCGGCGGCGCGGCGCTTCTCCATTTCGGCAATATTTGCGGACATTCGGCTTCCCTTCTCCGAAGAGGTTTCAGCGTGTTCTCGTGTCCGTGCCTAAGGCAGGTTGCGAGCCTCAGGTCAACAGTTTTTAATCAACCGATTAATTCAATACGCCCGTTAAAGCCGCCACATTTCACATATCCGATGGGCCGGGAGCGCAACTTTCGCTCAGCCCGGTATCTTGCCGGAGAGGCCGAAATCGCGGGCCTTGTCGTGCGGATGATCGATCACGGCGACCACGCTGACGGTGATCGCCAGCATCAGCAGTGCAAAACCCGCCAGACCGATCGCGAGAGCGCGATTTGCAGGTGCTCGCTCAGCGGTCAGTTCGCGCCCCGCCCGCATCCGGCGCGACACCAGCCGCTCCTCCTCGCTGCCCCAGCGGTGGATCACCACGAGCGCGGAAATCGCGAACATCATCGTGCCCGGAATCCACATGATGATGCCCCCGGTCTGCTCGTCTGTGAGCATCGAGACGTGCCACATGTGCCCCAGCGCCAGGTAGGCATCGTAGAGCGGGATCGTCTTGAAGGTCAGGAACGCGCCCAGCACGATATTGCCCAGCGCCGCGAAGACGAACATCGCGAGGCGTGCCCCCAGCCCCGGTCCCTGCGGTGCGGCACGGCGGTCGAAGATGACCGAGAAGAAGACCAGTCCCGTCACCAGCAGGCTGATGTGCCACATGTAGTGGATCGGCTCGTCGAGAATCGCGAGATCGTGCCAGTGGGGCATCATCCAGAACAGGCTGGCGGCAAGGAACAGGACGGTCGCCACGAACGGGATACGCAGGAAGTCCACGAAGCCACGCAAGGGCCCGGAACCCGCGAAGAACCGGCTCACGCCCTTGGGCAATCCGCGCACCAGCGCGGCCTGCGGGCGCGACAGGAAAATGAGCATGGGAGCCACCGTGCGCAGCAGCATGTGCTCGACCTGATGGACCGCGAAGATGTGATCGGCCAGCCGCTCGACCGGGGAGATCAGCGCCACGAACAAGGCCAGCAGGCCGCCGTTGAAGGCCAGCAAGCGCCATCGCTCGGCGACGAGGCCGTGACGGCTGCCCTTCCAGTAGATCAGGGCAACGACCACGAGACCGACAATGATCTCGGGCGATAGCTGCCATAGCGTCCAGGGGCTGGCATCGGCGCGGACGTGCCCGCCATGGGCCAGCGCTGGGGTCGAACGCACTGCGAGAAGACTCGCGGCCAACCATCGGAAAACACGCATGCAAGGGGGCATATACCCCTCGCACCGTCATGCAACCCCAGCAAAAGCGCGAGGACCGGCCTGCCTTACTTGAGCAGGACGAGTTCCTCGGACATTGTCGGGTGCACCGCGACCGTGGCGTCGAAGTCCGCCTTGGTCAGCCCCGCCTTCACCGCGATGGCCGCCGCCTGCATGATTTCCGGCGCCTCCGGGCCGATCATGTGCAGACCCACGACGCGATCCGTCTCGGCATCGCAGATCATCTTGTAGAGCGAACGTTCGTTGCGGTGGGCAACGACGTTCTTCATCGGCCTGAAGTCGCTGGTATAGACGCGCACCGAACCCAGCTTCTGGTTCGCCTCGCCCTCGGTCATGCCCACACCCGCAATCGGCGGATGGCTGAAGACGGCCGAAGGAATGCAGCTGTAGTCCACCGTCGTCGGCTTGTCGCCGAAGACCGTATCGGCAAAGGCCTGTCCTTCGCGGATGGCAACCGGGGTCAACTGCACGCGATTGGTGACGTCGCCCACGGCGTAGATGTGATCGACGCTGGTCTGCGAGTACTCGTCGACCTTGATCGCGCCCTTGTCGTCGACTTCCACCCCGACGTCGCCGAGGCCCAGCCCTTCGACATTGGGCACGCGGCCAGTGGCGAACAGCACGCAGTCGACGTCCATCGGCTCGTGATTGCTCATGGAGACCTTGAGCGAGCCGTCCTCGTTCTGCTCGATCTTCTCGAATTCGGCGTTGAAGCGGAAGTCGATGCCCTTGGTCAGCGAGATCTGCAGCAGCCGGTCGCGCACGCTTTCATCGTATCCGCGCAGAAGTTGGTCGGAGCGGTTCATCAGCGTCACCTTGGCGCCGAACTCGTTGAAGATTCCCGCGAACTCATTGGCGATGTAGCCCGCACCGGCGATCAGGACGCGGCCCGGAATCGCATCGAGATGGAAAGCTTCGTTCGAGGTGATGCCCAGCTCGTGGCCCGGGCAGGACGGCACGTGCGGCCGCGCACCGGTAGCGATAAGAATGACCTTGGCCGTCTTCTTCTCGCCGCTCGAAAGTGTAATTTCATGCGGGCCGGTGATCCGTGCCCGCTCGTGAAAGATCTCCACCTCATGATTGGTGAGCGTCTGCGTATAGAGACCGTTGAGGCGGTCGACGTCATTGAGCACGTTGTCGCGCAGCTTGACCCAGTCGAACGTGGCCTCGGGAATGTCCCAACCGAAGTGCTTGGCGTCTTCCAGGTCTTCGGCGAAATGCGCGCCGTAAACGAGCATCTTCTTGGGCACGCAGCCGCGGATCACGCATGTCCCACCGACCCTGAACTCCTCGGCCACGGCAACCCGCGCACCGTGCGCTGCAGCAACGCGGCTGGCGCGCACGCCGCCCGAACCGGCGCCGATGGTGAAAAGGTCATAATCGTACTCGGACATTCACATGCTCCCGGCCTGCGCCATTGGACTGGTCGGGGGCGCATATGGGGCATCGAATCCGCGATTGCCAACCACCAGCACGCAATCGTCGAATTTTTAATCGCGGCCCGCCCGGCCCGGGAGCCTGTCCATGCGGTCAGTTCAGGACCAGCCGCCAGGTGCCCAGCGCCCGCAGATCGCGCGCATCGGTGGTGCTCGCCATGCCCAGGCGCAACTGCGAACGCGGTCCGCCCTTTTCGAAACCGACGGTCAGCAAGGGATCGACCGCGCCGGAAAAGTCGACACGGCGGTCGGTGAACAGGAGCGAGCGGCTGGCCATGTCGTAGCCCGAGCCGATCGTGTAGGTCCCCTTGCCCGAGACGACTGTCAGCGGCTGTGCAAGACCGAGCCGCAGCACCCCGCCGAATACCGCCCGGCTTGCCGTGAAACCGAAGCGACTGGTGAGGAACGTCCCGGCATCGGTCAGCAGCATGTCATCGGCCAGCTTCAGCCGTGTAGCGCCGAGGCTGGCATAGCCTGCGAGCCTCCACGTCCCCAACCTTGCCGTTTGCGCAACTTCAAGGAAAGCGGTGCGGGCGCCGTCGCCGAAGCGCAGCGCGCCGCTTCCGGTCGGCGTACCGAAGACGGTTCCCTGTTCATCGAGCAGCCCTGCCTTGAGACCGGTTCCCGCCTTGCGCCAGGAGGCGACTGCGCCATTGGCCGAACCGTAATCGGCGCGGCCACCCACCACCGACAGGCCAAGGCGTCCCCCGGCAAGCGGATGGTCGGCAGCAACCGCGAAATCCGCCACGGGCGCATAGGCGAAGACCGCGTCCGAACTCGGCGCCAGTCCCATGAATTCGCTGGAAACGCTGTCGTTGGAATTGAGCGAAGCACTCAGCCACGTCTTGCCGCTGCGCCAGGCGACACGGCCGTTGGTCAGCATCGTGCGCACTTCATCCTCGCCCGGCCCGACGCGCAATCGGGTGAAGCCGGCACTGGCATCGAGATCGCGGGCCGCAAGGCGCGTGAAGCCGGCATTGGCCTGCACCCGCATCCGGCGCTCGATCGAGAAGCGGTCCACCCCAGGCTGTGCAACAAGGCCCGACAGGTCGCCCGTGAAGTCTCGCCCATAAGCATCGAGCACGGTCACATGACCCAGCACGCGTGCCTTGAGCCCGGCGGCACCGACCGCTTCGGGAACGACGAGGCTGGAACCGGTCAGCGAAGTCTGCGTCACCCCGTTGGACAAGGTCGGATTGACCGGCGAAAGCGCCGCCTGCACATCGATCAGGCCATGCCCGAAGACCGGGTCCACGCCCGGCGCGCCGATGTCTCGCGCGGTGTTGACGATGACCTCCCCGGCCTCGATGCCGGAAAGCTGCGGCCACTTGCTCAGGATCAGGGCAGCAAGGCCGCTGACCTGCGGCGTTGCCGAACTCGTCCCGCTGAACAGCACCAGAGACCCGTCGACGTACTGCGTGGCATTGGTGCCCATCGCCGCCACGCAGTTGTTCATGGCAGTCGTGCCGCACTGGTTCGAATAGTCGGTCAGTTCGTAGCTGGTCTGCGTGCCTTCCAGCGCCACGACGAAAAGCCAGCTTCGGGAATTGCTGGAATTGAGATCGAGGTAGCCGTCCACATTGGCCGCGCTCTCGTTGCCGGCCGCATTGACGAAGAGTCCACCGCTCGCCTGGTAGCGCGCCACCATCTGCGCCCACGCCGGGCTCGCCTCTTGCGGATCGACCTTGGCGATCGAGGCATTGACGACCTTGATGCCGTTGTCGCCGGCATAGGCCATGGCCTGCGACATCCCGATACCCAAGGTCTCCTGCGCGTCGGGATCGGTCGTATCGAGGTCGATCTCGCTGATGCGCAGGGCAACGATCTCGGCACCGGGCGCGATACCCTGCACACCGGTGCCGTTGTTGCGCGCGGCGATCACGCCCGCGACCATCGTGCCATGGTCGGAATAGTCGTCACCGATGACATTGCGCTGCGTGGTGACGCCGTTCTCCGTAACTGTGCCGTAATCGCGGCTGAGGTTGGAAATCTTGCCCTGGAGCTCGGACACTTCCTTCACGCCATCGTCGAGAACGGCGACCTTCACGCCCTGCCCGGTCCATCCGTTGTCGAGCGCATAGAGCGCGTTGACGTACTCGAACGAAACGTAATTGTTCCGATATTCGGCATCGTCCTGCACCGAGCGCCGCGGTTGCTGGCTCTCGGGCGTGATGACGTAGCCGGTCGGCGCCGGGGTGGGCGTGGGTGTGGGGGCCGGAGTGGGACTCGGGGTTGGGCTCGGGGTCGGACTGGGCGCCGGGGTCGGCGTTGAATTGACGCTGCCGCCGCCTCCGCCGCAACCTGCCAGAGCCATGGCGAGGATACTCGCCATGACCGCATCACGTACCACTCGCGAAGGCCCCGCCATGGCCTAGTCCCCCTGCCCATGCAGGCCCGCATGCCTTCACCGCACATCCGGAAAAGGCGGGCCGCAATCACCGATTGCGGCCGACCTTACAGGGTTAATTCTTGCTGAATACTGAAACTGCCCCGTAGTCATGTCGGGGCCGGAAAGGCCCCGACACGCCTTCAGCTGATTCCGGCCAGTTCCAGCAGCGCCTCGGTCGAGGGATCGAATTTGGTGCCGCCCTTCTCGATCTGCTTGGCGATCTCCTTGCCCAGTTCAACGCCGAACTGGTCGAAGGGATTGATGCCCATGAGCACGGCATTGGCGAAAGTGCGATGCTCGTGGAAAGCGATCAGCGCACCGAAAGTGGCCGGGCTCACTTCGTCGAGCAGAATCGTCGCCGAAGGACGGTCGCCGGGATAGGCGCGGGCCGGATCCTCGCTGTCCTTGCCCGCCATCAGCGCAGCGCCCTGCGCGAAGCAGTTGGAAAGCAGGATGCGGTGGTGATCGAGGCTGAGGTCATGGCCCGGCGCGATGGAGGCGATGAAGTCCACCGGCACCAGGTTCGTGCCCTGATGGAGAAGCTGGAACACGGCGTGCTGGGCATCGGTACCCACCCCGCCCCAAGTGATCGGCGCAGTCGGCCCGTCGACCGGACTGCCATCGGCCTTCACGCTCTTGCCGTTGGATTCCATCTCCAGCTGCTGGAGATAGTCGGGCAGCAGTGCCAGCCGTTCGTCATAGGCGAACACGGCGCGCGTCTGGCAACCACGCAGGCGGGTGTAGTACTGGTCGGCAAAGGCCGCGCGCAGCGGCAGGTTGGCACTGCCGTCAGTATCGCGGAAGTGCTCGTCCATGGCGGCAGCGCCCGCCAGAAACTCGGCAAAATCGGGCCAGCCAAGCGCCATCGCGACCGGGAAGCCGATCGAGGACCACAACGAATAGCGGCCGCCCACGCTTTCCGAGAAAGGCAGGATGCGGGTTTCGTCGACACCCCATTCCATCGCCTTTTCCGGCGAGGCCGTCAGCGCGACGACGCGGCCGTAGGGATCCTCCACGCCGTTCTCGCGCAGCCATTCGATGGCGCTTTCGGCATTGGTCATCGTCTCGATGGTGGTGAAGGTCTTGGACGCGACCGCCAGCATCGTCGTTGCCGGATCGCAGCCCTTGAACGCCTCTTCCATGGCGCAGCCGTCGATGTTCGACACGACGTGGACGTCGACCATCGCACCGTCGCGGGCGAGCGCGTCGACCGCGAGTGCCGGTCCAAGCGCCGAACCGCCGATGCCGATGTGAATCAGGTGCTTGACCTCACCCATCGCGCCACGGTGGATCGCCTCGACGATCGCGGCCATGCGGTGATGGTTCTCGGCCGCCAGCGCCACGCTCTCATCCTTGCCGACGCCGCGCTGGGCGGTGTGCTCGGCGGCGCGGCCTTCGGTCGGATTGACGATCTCGCCGCCGAACAGGGCCTTTCGGCGTCCGGCGAAGTCCATCGCTTCGGCCAGTTCCTCGAATGCGGCCAGGTGACCGGCGTCCAGATGCGTTTTCGACCAGTCGAAACGGATCGTGGTCGCCGCTTCGTCCTCACCCAGTTCGAACCGGGTCGCAAGAGTGTCGAGCCGGGCCGGATCGCCTGCAAAGAGCTCAGCCAGCGACGGCTTGGCCAGTCCCCTGAGCTTTTCCCAGGCTGATTCACTCATACATTGCTCCTGCACAGTAGATTTGCTGGCCTTATGCATGTTGCGGCTGCGAAGGCCAAGACGGTTCTTCGTCGAGAAGAGACGGTTACAAGGCCGGATTGAACTTGACGGATCGCAGCTTGCGCAACAAGGGTTCCGCCCATGAGCGAGACCAATAGCGACGCCGCCAAGCCGGCCATCGACTCGACAGCGAAGAAGCCTGCGGCGGCGGAGAAAAAGGACGAGGGTTTCTTCTCGTTTCTTTTCTGGCTGGTGCTGGCTGTGGTGGTGCTTCGCAGCTTCATCATTTCGCCCTTCAACATTCCCAGCGAATCCATGCTGCCGCGCCTGTTGACCGGCGACTACCTGTTCGCGACGAAGTGGTCCTACGGCTATTCGAAGTACTCGCTGCCCTTCAGCCTGCCGCTGATCCCGGGCCGGATCTTCGCCAGCCAGCCCGAGCGCGGCGATGTCGTCATCTTCAAGGCGCCCCCGGGCAACGACGTCGACTACATCAAGCGCGTCATCGGCCTTCCCGGCGACGAGATTCAGATCAGGAGCGGCCAGGTCTTCATCAACGGCAAGGCGGTGCCCAAGCAGCGCCTCGACGACTTCATCCTGCCCGTCTCGCCGAACACCGATTGCTATGCGCCCGAGTTCGAGACGACCGACAAGGACGGCAAGCCGGTCTGCCACTATCCGCAGTTCCGTGAGACGCTACCCAATGGCAAGAGCTACAACGTGCTCGACCTCGGCACCACGCCGCAGGACGATACCGGCGTCTACATCGTGCCCGAAGACCACCTGTTCCTGATGGGCGACAACCGCGACAACTCCATGGACAGCCGCTTCCCCGCCGTCGAGGGCCAGGGCATCGGCATCGTTCCGCAGGGCAACCTGGTCGGCAAGGCCGCGATCATGATGTTCTCGACCGATGGCTCGGCCGAATGGATCAAACCCTGGACCTGGTTCACCGCGGCCCGCTGGAGCCGCATCGGCGGGACGTTCTGACCTTGCTGGACGACATTACGCGTGCCTTCATAACCGGGACGACCGGCACTGCGCCCCGGGACGAGGGGCTCTGGCTGGCTGCCCTGACCCACGGCAGCACGGGCGAGAAACGCAATTACGAAAGGCTGGAATTCCTCGGCGACCGTGTACTCGGCCTGGTCGTCGCCGAATGGCTGTACGAAACCAGCAACGAGGCCGAGGGTCGCCTGTCGCAGCGGCTCAACGCGCTCGTCAGCCGTACCATGTGCGCCCAGATCGCGCGCCAGATCGAACTGGGCCCGCTGATGCGGCTGGGCAAGCAGGCCCGCGACGACGGCGGCGAGGACAGCGACAACATCCTCGGCGACGTGATGGAAGCGCTGATCGGCGCCTGCTTCATCGAATGCGGCTTCGACAGCGCCAAGGCCATGGTGCGAAAGCTGTGGGCCGACGCGGTGCAGGGCAAGACGGGCAAGCGCAAGCATCCCAAGTCCGCACTGCAGGAATGGGCCGCCGGCAATCGCCGCCGGATTCCCGAATACCGCCTGCTGGAGCGCACCGGCCCCGACCACGCCTCGCGCTTCACGGTCGAGGTCACGATCCACAATGTCGGCAGTGCCCAGGCCACGGCCTCGTCCAAACAGGACGCGGAAACGCAGGCCGCCGAAGAGTTCATGAAAAAATTCGCATGATGGATTATTCCGTGTGCGTCCTCAGGCAGACTTGGGGCGTTACCGGCATGATGCATTGCCCAGTTACGCGCGAGCCAAGCCTGCCGAGGCGTGCGTGCCAACCTGACTATCGAGGAATTCGCCCATGACCGAGAAATGCGGTCTCGTCGCCGTGATCGGCGCCCCCAATGCCGGCAAGTCCACGCTGGTCAATGCGCTCGTCGGCCAGAAGGTGGCGATCACCTCGGCCAAGGCGCAAACCACCCGCGCCCGGCTGATGGGCATTGCCCTGCAGGACCAGGTGCAGATCATCCTGGCCGACACGCCCGGCATATTCGCACCCAAGCGTCGTCTCGACCGCGCCATGGTCGCCGCCGCCTGGGAAGGGGCGCAGGAGGCCGATGCCATCCTGCTGGTGGTCGACGCGGTCAAGCAACGCCGACACGAACTGACGCCCCTGCTGGAAACGCTCAAGGACCGCTCCGAGCGCAAGCTGCTCGTGCTCAACAAGGTCGATGCCAGCGCCAAGGAACCGCTGCTCAAGCTGGCCGAGGAACTGGCAGGCGCAGTCGACTTCGACGAAGTGTTCTTCGTTTCCGCGCTCACCAACGACGGCGTGCCCGAACTCAAGACGCGGCTTGCCGACCTCATGCCCGAAGGCCCCTGGCACTACCCCGAGGATCAGGTCTCCGATGCCTCGGAACGCCTGCTGGCCTGCGAAGTCACGCGCGAACAGCTCTACAAGCAGCTCCACGACGAACTGCCCTACGACAGCGCGGTGCGGCCCGAATCCTATACCCAGCGCAAGGATGGCTCGGTCGAGATCCGCCAGCAGATCGTCGTCGCGCGCGACAGCCAGAAGGCCATCGTGCTGGGCAAGCGGGGCGCCAAGATCCGCGCCATCGGTGAAGCCGCGCGTAACGAATTGGCAGAAGTTCTGGGGCAGAAAGTTCACCTCTTCCTCCATGTGAAGGTCGAGGAAGGCTGGGCCGAGGCCCGCGACATCTACGAAGAGATCGGACTGGACTGGGTAAAATGATCCGCACGCCCCGTATTGCCGCTGCATGTGCCGCGCTGCTTTTCGGCTGCGCGACCGCTCCGCTGGTCGAGGCGCAGGCCGCCGAGACGGACAGCATCGAGGCGGTCGGCAGGATCGGGGCGGAACAGGCCGTGCCCGAAGATACCGTTGCGCAAAGCCTGGAAGGCGCACGTTACGTCGCCATCGGTTCCTCGTTCGCGGCCGGTCCGATGCTCCCCCCCGGAAAGCCCGCCGCTCCCGGCGCGCCGACCCGTTGCGGTCAGAGCATGAACAATTACCCCACGCTGCTGGCGCAGCGCTTCGGCATGGTGCTGGTCGACCGCACCTGCTCTGGCGCGAGGACCCAGCACTTGCTCGGTCCCTGGGGCGATGTCCCGGCGCAGCTCGCCTCGGTCGACGCGGCTACCCGGCTGGTGACGGTTACCATCGGCGGCAACGACCTCAACTACATCGGCGACCTGTTTTCCGCGACGTGCGTCCAGCGCGCCAGCGAAGTGGCGGCAGCCGGGTTCGAGGCAAAGCCCTGCGGTGCGATCCACAAGCCTGCCGATGCCGATTACCTGCGCGTAGAGGAGCAGCTTGGCCTCATTGCCCGGCGCGTCCGCGAAGCGGCTCCGAAGGCGCGCCTCGTCTTCGTCCAGTACCTGACGCCCCTGCCCGCCACGCTCTGTGCCAATACCCCGGTAAGCGAGGATGCGGCGGCCATCGTGCGGCAAATCGGCGCACGACTGGCCGAGATAACCGGAAAGGTCGCGCAGGCGCACAAGGCCATCGTCGTGGAGATGAACCAGGCTTCTGCCAACCACACGCCTTGCGATGCCGAACCATGGATGATCGGCGCACCCAAGGGCTACGACGGCAAGCAGGGCCTGCAGTGGCACCTGAACCTCGCCGGCATGAAGGCAACGGCCGATGGCATTGCCTACTGGCTGGAACGCAGCGGCGTGCAGCCGAAGGTCCCACAGATGCCGACCATCGAGCAGTCCCCGCTCGCGCCGATCGACGTTCAGGCCGCGCCCGAACCGCAGGTGCCTGACACGGCAGAACCGGCGAAGGAAGACAAGTCGCGGCTCAAGCCCGAAAGCCCGAAAGCAGGCAAGCAACCCAAGACCTGAACAGCAGCGGGAGCCGTATGGCCAACCCGCTCAATCGCGCGGGTTCTCGGCCACCCGCCAGCGCGTGAGGCTGCCCAGCCCGGCCAGCAGCGCCAGCCCCGCTGCAAACAGCATCGGGACCGGGCCCAGTCCGGCTCCGAAAGAAAGAAACAGGCCGATCGAGGCCGCGCCCAGTGTCTGGCCGAATAGTCGTCCGGTCGCCAGCAATCCGCCCGCCGCGGCCGTCCGTTCACGCGGGGCATTGCTCACGACCATGCGCGCATTGGGGGAGAAGAACAGGCCGAAGCCCACTGCGCAGACGACAAGGCGCCAGGCAATCGCCGCCGCTCCTGCGTGAACCGGCATGAAGGCCAGCAAGACCAGGCCGACGGCGGCGATCACCATGCCGGTCAGCCCGAGGATCGAAGGCGAAACGCGGTCGGACAACCATCCCGCCGCGGGGGAAACGAACAGCATCGTCAGCGGCAGGGGCAGGATCAGCAATCCCACTTCGGGCGGACTGAAGCCCATGCCCTGCTCCAGACGGAAAGGCAGCGCGACGACGAGCCCCGCCGAGCCGATGAAACCGGCCATGGCCGCCAGAATCGAGATGCCGATGGCCGGGCGTGACAGCAGATCCACCGGGAAGACCGGATTGGTCCGCGCCCTTTCGCTGCGTGCCAGCAGCAACGCCGAGGCCAGGCCGGCCAGTGCCACGGCCATGCCGACAACCAGCCAGCCACCATGGACCGCCAGTTCGATGCCGCCCACTAGCATGGCGAATGTCGCCGCGCTCCACAGGCCGGAACGCCAGTTGAACGGAATCTTGCCGCGCACCGGGTCGGGCAGGAAGCGTCCGATCATCAGCGATATCAGCGCGCAGGGGACAGCGGCCACGAAGATCAGCCGCCAGTCAGCACGCGCAACGATCAGGCCGCCGAGAACCGGCGCAATGGCATTCGAGGACGCCACGATCACTGAGTTGATGCCAAGGCCGCTGCCAAGCTTCGTCTTGGGATAGATCTGCCGGATCATCGCCGTCGACACGCTCATCGCCATGCCGGCACCCAGTGCCTGCCCGACCCGGACCATCAGCAGGGCCGGCAGCGAATTGACGAGGAGCGTGAGCGCCGAGGCCGCCATGAAGATGACCTGGCCGATCTGGTAGACCCGGCGCAGGCCCAGCCGCTCGCCCAGATTGGAGAACGGCAGCAATGCCATGACCATGACGAGCTGGTACAGGGTAACGACATTGACGATCGCCCCGCCCTCGACATGCAGGTCCCGCGCAATCGTCGGCAGGGCGACGTTGGCGATCGTACCGTCCAGAACGAAGAGCGCCGTACCGAAGGATATGGCGATGATCGCCCAGATCCGGCGTGGCATGGCAAGGCCATCGTCCTCGTGGCGTTCCCCGCCGGATGCATCCGAGTTGGCAGGCATCGCATCATCGGCGAAGTCGAGGCTGCCACCAACCGACTTCCCATCCGAAGCCGAAGACATATCGTTTCGCAACTGCAGCATAACAGGGAAACGCCTAGGCAGCCCGTTGTCTCCCGGCAATCGCCATAAAATTCCCTATAGTTGCATAAACCGCAACCACAGGGTCCGCGCGTCAGCGCAGTTTGGCAATCGTCATGCCGTGCTGGCGGGCCGCATCCTTCGTCGATTCCTCGGTGCGGTTCAGCGCCTTGGCAATCTCCTTGAGCCCCTTGCCCTTGCCCGCAAGCATTTGCAGCTTCTGCAGTTCATCGGGTTTCCAGGGCTGCTTGTGCTTGGCGATCTTCTGGCTCATTGCCTGTTCTCCTTTGTCGGTTGCATGGCAACGAGACGGACGCGACCAGACAGATCCGGCCCGAGTGCACTCACGCGTCCACGTCCCAGGGAACCTCGCCGTCCTGTTCGGAGCCGGCTTCCGAAGAACCGCTCGCGGCTTTCTTGGCCGGAGCCTTTTTCGCCGCAGCCTTTTTCGCGGGAGCCTTCTTGGCGGTGGCCTTCTTCGCCGGAGCCTTCTTCTTGCCCTTGGCCGGCCCCTTGGCGGCCTTGGCGTCGATCAGGGCAATGGCCTGTTCGGCAGTCAGGTCCTCGGGCTTCTGGTCGCGCGGGAGGGTTGCGTTGGTCGTGCCGTCGGTGACGTAGGGGCCGTAGCGTCCCGCCATGACCTTCATCTCACCCTCGCTTGTCGGGTGCTTGCCCAGCACCTTGAGCGGTTCTGCCTTGGCGCGCTGACCGCGCCCGCCGCCTTGCGCGGCTTCAGCCAGGATCGAGACGGCCGCATTCATGCCCGTCTCGAACACGTCGGCGGTAGTGCGCAGCTTGCCGTACTTGCCGTCATGGAGCAGGTACGGCCCATAACGCCCTATATTCGCAACGATTTCCTTGCCGGTCTCGGGGTGTTTGCCCACCTCGCGCGGAAGGCTGAGCAGCTTGAGCGCCCAGTCCAGCGTAAGCTCGTCGATGTCCTTGGGGATCGAGGCGCGCTTGGCTTCCTTGCCCTCGCCCAACTGGATGTAGGGACCGAAGCGACCGACCCGACGGGTAATTTCCTCGCCGGTCTCAGGGTGCTTGCCCAATTCCTCGTCGTCGGCCTGCTCGCCGTTGCCGCCGGGCTGCGCGAACTTGCGGGTGAACTTGCACTCCGGATAGTTCGAACAGGCGACGAAGGCTCCGTAGCGCCCTCCGCGCAGCGCCAGTCTGCCATCGGCGCACTTGGGGCAGGCGCGCGGGTCGGACCCGTCATCCTTCGGCGGGAACAGGTAGTCGGACAGGAACTCGTCGAGCACCTCGGTCACTTCCGAGGGCTTGCGCTCCATCACCTCGTCGGACTTCGGTTTGAAGTCGCGCCAGAAAGCCTCGAGCAGTTCTTTCCAAGCATGGCGACCACCCGACACGTCATCGAGTTCCTCTTCCATGCCCGCGGTGAAGTCATAGGCCACGTAGCGTTCGAAGAAGCGTTCGAGAAACGCGGTGAGAAGTCGCCCCGATTCCTCTGCGAAGAAACGGTTTTTCTCTGTGCGAACGTAATTGCGGTCCTTGAGGACCTGGATCGTCGCGGCATATGTCGAGGGACGGCCGATGCCCAGTTCCTCCAGCCGCTTGACGAGGCTTGCCTCGGAGAAGCGCGGCGGCGGTTGGGTGAAGTGCTGCTCGGCAGTCACGTCCTTCTTCGCGGGCGCATCGCCGTTGCGCATCATCGGCAGCAGGCCGGATTCGTCGTCGTCGTCCTTCTGGTCGCGCCCTTCCTCGTAGACTGCGAGGAAGCCGGGGAACTTCACGACCTGACCGGTGGCGCGCAGTTCGTTGCGCCCGGTGCCGTCGCGCAGCGTGATCGTCGTACGCTCCAGGGCGGCAGAGGCCATCTGGCTCGCCATCGCGCGCTTGAAGATCAGGTCGTAGAGGCGAGCCTCGTCGCCCGAGCCGAAACGGTCGCGTGTGAACTCGGTAGGACGGATCGCCTCGTGGGCTTCCTGCGCGTTCTTCGCCTTGGTCTCGTAGTGACGCGGCTTTTCCGGGAGATAGTGCCCGTCGTAGCGGTCCGAGATCGCCTTGCGGCAGGCGGAAATGGCCGAAGGGTCCATCTGCACGCCGTCGGTACGCATGTAGGTGATCGCGCCCGCTTCGTAGAGCGACTGCGCCACGCGCATCGTCTGGCTGGCCGAGAAGCCGAGCTTGCGCGAGGCTTCCTGCTGCAAAGTCGACGTCGTGAACGGCGGCTGCGGATTGCGGCGATGCGGCTTGGTCTCGACGTTCTCGACCTTGAAGGCACCCTGCTCCACGGCGGCCTTGGCGCGCATCGCGGTGCCTTCGTCGCCGATGCTCAGGCGATCGAGCTTCTGGCCCTCGAAGGCGACCAGCTTGGCAGTGAAGGGCGTTCCGTCCTGCTCCATGAGCGCGGCGACGGACCAGTATTCCTGCGGCCTGAATGCCTCGATCTCACGCTCGCGGTCGACGATCAGGCGCAGCGCCACGGACTGCACGCGGCCCGCAGACTTGGCACCCGGCAGCTTGCGCCAGAGGACCGGCGAAAGCGTGAAGCCGAACAGGTAGTCGAGCGCGCGGCGGGCGAGGTAGGCATCGATCAGGTCCTGATCGAGTTCGCGCGGGGCCTGCATCGCCTTGGTCACCGTGTCCTTGGTGATGGCGTTGAAGGTCACGCGCTGCACGTCCTTGGGCAGCGCGCGGCGCTTCTTGAGCAGTTCCAGCACGTGCCACGAAATCGCCTCGCCTTCGCGATCAGGGTCAGTCGCGAGGATCAGTCGGTCGGAAGCTTTCGCGGCATCGGTGATCGCGCGGACCTGCTTCTGCTTGTCCCCGTAAAGCTCCCAGTCCATTTCGAAGCCCTCGTCAGGGCGAACCGAGCCATCCTTGGGCGGAAGATCGCGGACGTGGCCGTAACTCGCCAGGACCTTGAAATCCTTGCCCAGGTACTTTTCGATGGTTTTCGCCTTGGCCGGCGATTCGACGATGACAAGCTGCATTTCAGACTTTCGATAAGCGCTACGCGCGTGCGCATGTACGCACACATATACACACGTACAAGTTGGGTCGGGCTTTGAGCAGCCGTCAAGGGGGCATCAATCTCGCTGCGAACAAGGCCGGAAAACCATCGCCGGGGATTACGCCAGACTGACGCGGCCGCCCGCGTGACGCACCAGCGCGCCGGTGATCTCCAGTTCGAGGAGTGCGAGCTGAACCGCCGAAGCGCTGGCTCCCGACTGTCGGATCAGTTCATCCACCGGCACTGGCGCGGTGGTGAGCAGATCGGCGATCGGCGCAGGCTCTGCATCGGAAAGGTCGTCGCACAGGGCCCAGTCCGGCGCCGCTTCGCGCAGAGCGGATTGCGGCGCCCCGGCAAAGCCCCCGAGCAGCTCGGTCACGTCCTCTGCCCGCTGCACGAGTATCGCGCCATCCCGGATCAGCTGGTTGCAACCGTGCGAACGCGGGTCGAGCGGCGAACCGGGGATGGCCATGACTTCCCGGCCCATCTCCCCGGCCAGCCGCGCCGTGATCAGCGAACCGGAACGCGGTGCGGCCTCGACCACCAGGGTTCCTGCACAGAGCCCGGCGATGATCCGGTTGCGCGCGGGGAAGTGCCGCGCCAGCGGATCGGTGCCCGGCGGCTGCTCGGCGATCAGCAGACCCTCTCGGGCGATACGTTCCTGCAGATCGGCGTGTTCGGGCGGATAGGTCACGTCGATGCCGCTGGCGATGACGCCCACCGTCGCACCCGATGCGCCCAGCGCGCCGTCGTGCGCGGCGCCATCGATGCCGCGGGCGAGACCCGAGACGACCGTGACGCCCGCCTCGGCGAGCTCTCCGGCGAGCGTCCGGGCCAGCCGGACAGCCGCTGCCGAAGCGTTGCGCGCGCCCACCATGGCGACGCAAGGTGCCTCAAGGATCGCGGTATCGCCCCTGACGACGAGGATCGGCGGCGCCCCCTCGCTGGCGGCAAGCAGCGGCGGATAATCGGGCGCGTCGTGAAACAGGTAGCGAGCCCCCGCACGGCGTACGGCACGGGCTTCATCCAGGGCGACATGCTCGGGCACCGCCCGATAGCGCTTTCCGGATCGCCCGGCGATTTCGGGAAGCGCATCGACGGCCCGGCGCGCATCGCCGAAGCGCGCGAGCAGGTGCGCGTAAGTGACGGGACCGACGTTGGGCGAGCGCAGCAGGCGAATGCGCGCGAGCGCTTCATCCCTGTCGATTGCGGCGAGCGTCTGCCCCCCGCTCACGCGCAGGCCCCTGTCAGGACTTCTTGCTGCCGCCCACCCTCGGTTCGGTTCCGGCGCGCAGCCGCGCGATGTTCTCGCGATGCTGGAACAGCACGATCGCTGCGATCACGGCCAGCACGAGCGCGGCGTCCTGATGCCCCAGCACGAGAGCCACCAACGGAGCCACCACCGCCGCGGTCATGCCCGCGACCGAGGAAATCTTCACTGTCAGGAGCAGGCCGATCCAGGTCAGCGCATAGGCAAGCCCCACCGGCCAGGCGAGGCCGAAGGCGATGCCCGCCGTCGTCGCCACGCCCTTGCCGCCGCGAAACCTCAGCCAGACCGGGAAACAGTGCCCCAGGAAGGCGCCGAGAGCGGCCAGCCAGACCCATTCCGGCCAGACGGCCGCGGCAATCAGGACGGCGGCCAGACCCTTGAGGAGATCGAGCAGGAGCGTGGCCGCAGCCAGCCCCTTGCGTCCGGTACGCAGCACGTTGGTTGCGCCGATGTTGCCCGAACCGATCGAGCGCAAGTCGCCCGCACCGGCAATCCGGGTGATGATGAGGCCAAAGGGTACGGAGCCGAGCGCGTAGCCCAGTGCCAAAGCGAATATCCACTGCATGCGCCTCCCTTAGCCGTTTGCTCTGGAATGGCGAAGCCTAGTTGCTCTTTCGTCATGGCAGCGGTTAACAGGTCGCAAGGTTCAGGGAAAAACGATGTCCTCCGATAGTTCCAGCACCGGGCAGACCGCAGGCAAACGGGCCTGCAGCGACCCGTCCGCGCCGATTCTCCTGTTCGACTCGGGTGTGGGTGGCCTCACGGTCCTGGAAGAAGTGCGCAAGCTCCAGCCCGCCATGCCGGTGATCTACGCAGCGGATACGGCCGGTCTGCCCTATGGCTCCAAAAGCGAGGCGCAAGTCGCCGCGCGCGTCGCCGGGCTGCTCGGCCGCATGACGGAGCGTTTCAAGCCCCGACTCGTGTGCATCGCCTGCAATACCGCGTCGACGATCGCCCTTGGCATGGTTCGCGACGTTCTCGAGGTTCCGATCGTGGGCACCGTGCCCGCGATCAAGCCGGCTGCGGCAATGACGCGCAGCGGCGTGATCGGCCTGCTCGGCACCGAAGCGACGATTCGGCAAGCCTACGTCGACCGACTCGAGCACGAGTTCGCCGCCGACAAGATCCTCCTGCGCCACGGTGCTCCGGGCCTCGTCGAGGCTGCCGAAGCGAAATTGCGCGGCGAGCAGGTGGACATGAAGATCATCCGCGAGGCAGCAGAGGCCCTGCGATCGAGGCCCGACGGGGAGCGGATCGACACCGTCGTTCTCGCCTGCACGCATTTCCCGCTGCTCAGGACCGAACTGGCCGAGGTTTTCGGTCCGGATGTGCGCTTCGTGCATGGCGCCGCAGGTATCGCACGCCAGATCGCACGCCTCACTGACGGGCAGGAATGCAGTCGCCATGTACCCGACCGGGCGTTATTCACCGGCTCGGAAGGCACGCCGGATGCATACCGGAAAGCGCTGGCGCATTATGGGCTGACTGAGAGCGGTAAATTTTGACTCCAAGACTGAACCTGTTTCTTCTGGCACTGATCCTTTTCGTCGGTGTGCCCTACTACTGGTTCCAGCTCGACGCCGACCGCTACGATGCCAGGCCCAAGTCGCTGAGCATCGCGCAGTTGCGCTCCCTTGCCGAAAGCATGCCCGGCCAAAAGCCGATCGCACTGAACTACGAGCAAGTCGGCATTCGCTACATCGTCAGCAACAGGCTCGCAGCTGGTACCGGCCTGCGCCCTGCCCGCACCGCGCTGCGGGCCTATGAGCTGATCGTGCCGGGCCATGCCCCGATCATTATCGACGGCGGCCCGACGGCC
>NZ_CCBH010000187.1:0-21708 GCF_001368935.1 Novosphingobium sp. KN65.2 | reverse complement strand
TTCGGGCCGACTGGGCCAATAATGGGTTAACGGGCTCTGTTGCAAAAATTGTGGCGTATGCGAATGGATCGGCGTTTTCGGGCGTGGACGGATTGATGACGGATTTCAAATGGCGCCATTTTGAGGGCGAAGTGATCCTATGGGCTGTTCGCTGGTACTGCCGCTATCCGATCAGTTACCGCGATCTGGAGGAAATGCTCGAAGAACGGGGCATCGGGGTTGATCACACTACAATCTATCGCTGGGTCCAGCGCTATGCTCCGGAAATGGAGAAACGCTTGCGCTGGTTCTGGCGGCGCGGCTTCGATCCGAGTTGGCGCCTGGATGAGACGTACATCAAGGTTCGGGGCAAGTGGACCTATCTTTACCGGGCGGTGGACAAGCGCGGTGACACGATCGACTTCTACCTTTCCCCGACCCGCAGCGCCAAGGCGGCGAAGCGGTTCCTGGGCAAATCGCTTCGCGGCCTGAAGGACTGGGAGAAGCCGAGTAAACTGAACACCGACAAGGCTCCGAGCTATGGCGCGGCGATCGGCGAGTTGAAGGAAGAGGGTAAACTCGACAGCGAGGTGATCCATCGTCAGGTCAAGTATCTCAACAACGTGATCGAGGCAGACCACGGCAAGCTGAAGATGCTGATCAAGCCGGTGCGGGGGTTCAAGTCGCTGCCGACCGCCTATGCCACGATAAAGGGGTTCGAACTCATGCGCGCACTTCGAAAGGGTCAGGCCCGTGCCTGGCGCATTCAACCGGGGATCAGGGGCGAGGTGCGTCTGATCGAGAGGGCCTTTGGCATCGGACCTTCAGCCCTCTGCGAAACCATGGAATTGCTCAACCAACATTTCGCCGCAGCCGCTTGAGCAATCCTCCCGAACGGTAATCCCACGTGCCTCGTCAATCTTTGCAACAGAGCCCGCTTCGGTAAGGCCATGCTTCCTCAAGTGGCGCTTGAGCGTCTTGAACTTCTCGCCGGTAATGAGCGAGACGATGAAATTGGGGTCGCGGGTCGATTCCGCGATCGAGACAGCAGGCTTGGAGGCCGCAACATCAGAAGCTCCCGGCCTTGTCGCCTTGGTCGTGGTTTTGGGCGCGGCCTTAGGCGCAACCTCGCCCTTCGCAGGCGCAGCGGGCGTGGGCGTCGTCTTGGCTACGGGCACAGGCGACCTGGCTACCGGCGTTTCGACAGCGGCGTCAAAGTCGGTAATCGCCTTGAACACATCGCTGAGCAAATTGGGTAACTGGGCCGCATTGAACGTGTTGTTGTTTACATAGGCTGTCACGAGGTCCAGCGCGGCGCGGCGCGCGTCAAAGTCTGCCATGAAGGATCCGATCCGAAAGATAGTGTGAGCTGCACACGCGTAGCAATTGCGCGACCCCCTAGCTGTATTGGCACCAAATTCAAGGATCGCCTCTTCGAGGTTACGCCGATGGCAGGTGGGAATGCAAGATCAACCTGCCGCTTTCTCATTTCGAACCTGCCACGAGAATACTGTCACCGTGATGCCCATGGGCTGGGCCCCGCTTCTCATTACCGAACATCCAGATCTGAAAAAATGCGGCAGCCACTACCGACTGCCGCCAGATATGATTGGCCCCTTCCGGTACTGGAAAGATGAAGTGGCCATTCGGGTCGCGAGCAAAACGCTAACCATGCTCATCGATTCGCGCTAGTAGAATTGCGTCACAAAGCCTTCTCTGCCTGAATTATCGAGGCACGTTGCTGCGCCGCAACAAAACCCGAGGGCACGGACAGGCCGCCGCCTTCAACGCACCCTTGTCCTGTCGCCATTCAGGGCAATCGATATCGCGCGTCGCTCATTCGCGCATGAATTGAGATGCGGCTTTGCTCGCCAGGGATTGCCATGTCCTTCACGACATCCCGCATCCCGGCATTGGCTTTGCAGGACCGTCATCAGCCAGATTTGACACAGGCCATAATCGCCATGGTCAATGGCGCACCTCATCCATCGCCTCGATCTGCGCCATTGTTCGCCAAGACCGTCGTCTGGAGCAGACGCATAACCAAGATCGGTAATGGTGCCGCGCTTTCGGGGCATTCGATCGCCACCTGTTGCGCTTCGACGACGGCGCCTGGCAGGAACTCGAGCCCGAACACATTCCCGACCTGGCACTGCTCGAGGCCTACGGCGCAGAATCGGTCGAACGCCTGTTCGGCAACTGACTCAGTCGGAGCCGGCCAGGGATACTGCGATGGGCGCCAGTAACGCCTTGGCGCACCTCTGTCAGTCACAGATGCAAGACTGTCTCGCCAAGCCCTTGGCGCCATGACTCCCCTCTGCTATCCTCTTGTCGCGCTGCGCAAAAGGCGGCGCCGGGACTGGTAATCCCGCTGAACAAGCAACTCGGACACCTCGGTTTCCGGGGTGCCGCTGCGCATGTCCAGGTCTTCGGGCTAAAGGCAGCGGCGCATGTGTTCAGCATGTTACCAGCTCCGGCGGCTCCCGCGCCTAGCGTGCGGGAGTTCGGGACTGTTTGCCGCATCCGTTTCGTCTCTTCCGCAAAACCGCCCTGATGCGGACCGGAGATGACGATGGACAACCTGATCCCTGTCTCGGCACAGCCCAGTCTGCCTGGCCGGCCGGCGGCGCGAGCCCACAACGGCAAACTCGCCGCGCTATGGAGAATCTACGGCGGTGAACCGTTCCAACTACTGAGAACGCAGGATGGACGCAGCCTCAGCTGCGAACGGTACTGGCGCGCACAAGAATTCATGCCTACCGCAGCCCCCGAAGCACAGGGTAACTGGACGGACTTTCTCTACTTTTCCGGCATCACCTTCCAACTGGCCCTGTCATCGCATCTTCTCGACGTCGGCTTTCCCGATGCCTGGTGCGCGCGTTATATCGGTCTTCATGTCGACAGGTCGCTCGCCTATGCCAATGCAACGGGCTTTGGCTACGTGTGCGAGGAAACAGACCGCCTGGCCCAGGTCCTCTCCCCCTACTGGAAATGGAACCAGATGCACCGCGCCAGAAGCCGCCACCCCAGTGACGGCGGTTTCAAGCGGGATGATGTCCGCGAGTTGTTGAACGCCCTGTTGCAACACGTCGGCCAGGTAACGGGCCATGGGCGATCGCGGCGCCGGGCAATGCCATCATGACGCCATCGTCCAACCCCGCCGGGGACGATATGAGCGAGACCGAGCCATCCGATGATCACATGGGGTGATTGGTCCATGGTGCAATTAACGCTTGCTCCGCTCGGGGCGGCATAGTGTAGAGGGCCTTCAAAGGACATAGGCGGCAAAACCGCTGAAACGGGGGCCCGGAACGGGACAAGCATGGCAGAAATTCTTCACCTGGACGACATGGTCCTTCCTGAGGCGATATTGTTCGGAACGCGTTTGAAGAGGCATCGTCAGGCCCTCGGCCTGAGCCAGATGGACCTTGCGAGCCGTGCCGGCAAAGGCAAGGCGTATATTTCGATGTTGGAGCGCGGACAGGCAAACCCCTCGCTCGAGACGATGGTGAAGCTCGCCGATGCTGTCGGGCAGCAGGCCTGGGAAATGATCCGGCCGGACGACGCCTAGAAGGGCTGCAAAGTCCCGCTCCCTTCCAGGCTTTCGCAAGGTTAATCTGTCTATCGGACTCTCAATCTTCAGATTGGATTACAAGACTTTAATGGGACCTTGGTGTAAAAGCGGTTGTATCGGCGGCCCCAAGCTGACTTGAATCCCTTCCACGGGTGCACATCACAAACGCGCGCACATCCTGGTGCGTGCGCCAAGGAGTTTGCATGTCCGAAGCCGTCGTTCTGCGCCAGAGATTTGGCAAGCGCGTGAAGGCTGCGCTGACCCGGTTAAATCTGACCCCTGCCGACCTTGCCTCGCGGTGCGAGCTTGCCTGCCAGGATGTCGAAGGCATCCTGAACGGACGCCGGAAAAGTCTGACCCTTGCAGAGATGGCCCTGATCGCAAGCTGTCTTGGCGCGCCGCTTTACACGTTCCTCGAGCCGGGCAATTTACCGCCCCCTCCCGAAGCGGTCGAGATAGTTGAACAGCGTTGAACGCGCTACACCCAGCTCCTTGGCGACACTACTGGAGGTCGCTCCGGGCTGCTCGAGCATGGCCCGGATCTCGGAGACACGTTCGGGATCGAGCAGTCGCTTGCGCCCCTGCGGTGCTGCATCAGCAGGGTGCGTCTTGATCCCGTGAATGTGCCGATTATGTCCGCTCAGCGCCTCGAGCAAGGCCCGCCCCTGATCGTCGAGATTGGGGCTGATGACTATGCCGGGCTTTATGATCTCGATCGAGATGCCTGCGTCGAGCAATTTGATCATTGCGCGCACCAGGGTAGTCGTCTCCAGCAAAAGGCAGGAGAGATCGTGGATCTTCACATGGTCGCCTGCTTCGAGCGCCATCCCATTTTGCGCCATATAATCGGGGAGCTTGGCAAAGCTCTTCTTGCCCGCGACCACTATGAGATCACCGGGGCCGAGCAGGGCTTTCTGATCCTCGATGGACGCCGATCCCGGGGCCTGCGCCAGAAACGCGACAACTTTAGTCAATCTTCTCGCCCTTCTCGCCCACCGCGTCGCGCTCGATTGGCGCGGGTTTCTGCCCGGCCGTCCAACAAAGGCCGCCTTTTAAGGAAATCAGCACCGTTCATCAACGCTCACCACGCATTTGCAAGCGCGGCGTATCGGGCGCCTTCGACATTTTGAATTTTGTGTTCGCGGCAGCGGTTGCACTATCTGTCATCTTCGTCATATATTATTTTCATACAGGCGACAGACAGCGCAAGGAGCCGGAGCATGACCACGCACGCATTGACCAGATGGACCAGCCTGTCAGGCGCCTTCTCGCTCTGCGCCGTGGGCGTGCTGGCAGCGATGAGCCCAAAGCAGGCCCACGCCTCGAGCTGGGGCTGCCAGGTCATCCTGTGTCTTGCGACGCCGGGCTCGCCCACGAGGTACCCTGAGTGTGTTCCCCCTATCACCCGGCTCTGGAAGGTGCTGGCGATGGGCGGTTCATTCCCGACCTGCTCTGAAGGAAAGGTCGCCACCGGGGTCACCAAACTCTCAAGGCACAGCTACCTCATGCGCATGGCACTGCCCAAGGGCGAGGTGCGCTACTATCTGTTCAACACTAGAAACTCCGCGATCACCCGGTATACCTGGGACGAGTTGCCCTCGTTCTACCGGCTGTCGCGGGCGGGCAAGCGATGATCTACACTGTCGCTGCCCTCTCGGCGCTCGCACAGAGATGCGCGCCCGACGTGGCGAGCGAAGCGCTCGTGCCCCTCGTGGTGGCCGAGAGTGGCGGCGATCCCTTGCGAATCAACGTCAACAAGGGGCCGCGCGTTCGGGCGAAGAGCCTCGCCGAAGCGACAGGCTTGGTGCGCCGCTATGTCACGGCGGGCTATTCGGTCGACATCGGCCTGGCGCAGATCAACTCGCGTAACCTTGCCCGCCTTGGGGTCAGTATCGAGGAGACCTTCGATCCCTGCACCAATCTCGCCCTCGCCTCCAGCGTGCTGCAGGAAGGCTATGCCAAGGCGAGCCAGTTTTACTCCGGGCTCGATGCGATCAGCGTTACCTACTCGCTCTACAACACCGGGTCGATGACCCGTGGCTTCGACAACGGCTATGTTCGCCGTGTCTGGTCGGCCGCTGCCATGATCGGCGCGATCAAGGCACACCCTGCGCTGGCAGGGCCCTCGCTGACAGGCCCCTCCCCTCTTCCATCGATCGAGACCCAAGCGGCCTCGGCGCCTGCGGCGCAGCAGCCAGAGCAATGGGTCTTCGGTCAGGTCAACTCCAGCATCGAGGTCTTCCAGTGAATCCCGAAAATTCCATTGCGCATGGCGCACACGACACGCGCCAGGAACCCGGCAATGGATTTGGCGTCCCTGACGAACTGACGGCGCTTTATGAAGTGCGCACGGTTCCGGCTTTAGCGCCGGGCGCACTCCACGTCGGCCTGTTTGCGCCGGGGCGTCAGAACGGCCCTGCAATCGAAATCGGCGATAACAGGATCCTCGCGCACCGCGAGGACCGCGAGACGGTCGAAAACCTGGTCAAGCTTGCCCGGCACAATGGTTGGCAATCCATCGCGGTTGAAGGATCTCAAGAGTTTCGCAAGGCGGTGTGGCTTGAGGCGTCCCGTGCAGGCCTGGAGATCAAAGGCTATGAGCCCAGCTTTACAGAACGCGAGGAATTGCAAACCCGGCAACGCGACGAGGCCGAACGCGAACGCAAGGATGCGCAGCGGCGGCGCAGCGACCAAAAGACGCACGAAGATCTGCAAGAGCGTATCAACGCGACTCTGACGGCATCTCCGACAGGTCCCGGGCTTTCGAAACCCGGTCGCAGCGCTGAGGAACGGGAGGCCGACCAGGCCAACGAAGAGCTGGCGGATCTGTTCCTGAACGGGTCTGCGGCCGCGCGCGGCAGCGATCCGCGTCTGGCCCATGCGCTCGAAGCCCAGGCGGTCATGGAGCGGCATATCATCGAGGTCTTTGCAGGCGATGCCGAGCAAATCGAGGCCGCAAATCTCGAAAGCCGCCAGATGATCGCCGGCGTACTGCGGCGCGGCCACGATGTGGCGGTCCGTGACCCCGCCACTGTTCGCCAGATCGAGACGATCCCGACCCCCGACATGGAACGCTAATCCCAACATGGAGACACATATGAAGTTTGCCCGCAAGCACCGGTCCGTGCCGGATACCCGCGCCCGTCAGATTGCAGGACTTGCCGGCGGCCTCGCGCTCATGGCGATCGCGCAGCCGGCGCTTGCAGGCACCAGCATCGAAACCGGACTCGACACGATCAAGACCTGGATGACGACGATCGCCTCGGTCGTGGGCGTCATTGCCATCATGGCGGTGGGCTATGCCAAGCTGACGGGGCGCATGGACTGGGGCCGTGCGGTGACTGTTCTGATCGGGATCGGCATCATCTTTTCGGCGACTACGATCGTGGGCTGGATGGGCGGCTGAGGTGGACAAGATCGCCGAAGACAAGGTGTTTCTCGCCCTCACCCGGCCCTCGGTGTTCATGGGGCTGCCGATCGAGGCGATCCTGCCGATCATCATGGTGTGCATGGGCCTGTGGGGACTGGTGCACAACCCGTTCTACCCCCTCGCCTTGTTCGGCGCGCTCTATTTTCCCGCACGCATGATCGTTCACTACGACTTCAACGCGTTCCGGCTGTGGGGTCTATGGTTCCAGACCACGTTCCTCTCGAAAAACCGCAGGTTCTGGGGCGGCGGCAGCTACTCGCCCGTCCGCCTCAAGAGCGGTGTTGCGCGCAGGCCCTTCGGCAATGACCCGGTTTAACCTGAAGCACAAGAAAGTGGCCCTGCGCGAAGAGGATGACATCAGGTTCATCCCCTATACGCGCCAAGTCGATGACACGAACATCGCGCTGGCGGACGGCGCACTCATGCGCATGTACCGCCTCGAGGGCCGCCCATTTGAGACTTCGGACATCGCCGACCTCAACAGCTGGCACGGCAAGCTCAACATTGCCTGGCGCACGATCGGCGATGACCGCGTGGCGGTCTGGACCCATCTCGTGCGTACCGCCACCGACCCGGTGCTTGACGGCGAATTCCATTCCCAATTCGCGCGGGCGCTGCAGGACAAGTATGCCGAGCGCCTCAAGGACAAGGTCCTTTACCACAACGAGTTCTACGTCACGATCCTGGTGCGCCCCTCGAACATGGCCGGCGACCAGATCAGCCGCCTGTTCAACAAGCCTGGGCAGGCCGCGGAAAACGACACCCGCGCGCTCGAAATCATGGCGGACAAATGCCGTGATTTCGAGAGCATGCTCGCCGACACCAATCCGGTAGCCCTCTCGCTCTATGAGCGAGAGGGCGTCCTGTTCTCGCGGCCAATGGAGGTCCTGCATTTCATCCTCACGGGCGATCGCATCCGCATCCCGCTGGTGCACGGCAGGCTCGGACAGGCGCTTTATAATGCGCGGATCATCTTCGGGCGCGACGCGGCAGAAATACGCCTGCCTGCCAAGTCACACTACCTCGGCATGTTCGGTGTGCGCGAATATGTAGCCAATACACGCAGCGGCCAGTTCAACAGCCTGCTCACCCTCGATTTTCCTTATGTTCTCACGCAAAGTTTTGCGCCGCTCGTGAAGTCGGTGGCAAGCGAACGCTTCCAGAAGAAATACAAGCAGATGGTGTCGTCCAATGATGCCGGTGTAAGCCAGGCCGAAGAGCTGCTCGACGGTGTCGATGCTCTCATGGCGAACCGCTTCGTGATGGGCGAGCATCATCTCTCGATAGCGGTGATCGACGACAATCCCAAACGCCTGCTCGAACGCCTCTCGATCGCGCGAGCGGCGGCTGCCGATACCGGCATGGTCATGGCCCGCGAGGACGTGGCGCTCGAAGCGGCCTTCTGGGCCCAGCTTCCCGGCAACTTCAGGCTGCGCGCGCGCCCCGCGGTCATCAATAGCCGCAACTTTGCGGCGATGAGCCCGTTTTACACGTTTCCTGCCGGTCAGAAGACCGGAAACCATTGGGGGAGCGCCGTGACGCTCCTCAAGACGCGGGCCGGATCCTCCTTCTGGTTCAATTTTCACCGCGCCGACATCGGGCACACGCTCATCATCGGTCCAACCGGCGGCGGCAAGACCGTCCTGCAGAACTTTCTCATGGCCCAGCTGGAAAAGACCGGCGCGCGCCAGGTTTTCTTCGACAAGGACCGCGGCGCGGAAATCTTCGTGCGCGCCTGTGGCGGAACCTACCTTGCCCTGCGCAATGGCGAGCCGACCGGTTTTGCCCCGCTCAAGGGCCTCGAGCCGACGCACGACAACATGGCATTCCTGCGCCGGTTCATCCGCGTCCTGGTGCGCCGCGAAGGTCAGCCGCTTACCGTCGCTCAGGAGCGCGCGATCGATGAAGGGCTCGATGCAGTGATGCGCCTTTCCGCCCCGGACCGATCGCTCGGCGCGCTGCGCGAGATGCTCGGTTATGCCGATGCGGAAGGCATCGGCGCGAGCCTCGAGCGCTGGTGTCTGGGCGGTCCGCTCGGGTGGGCCTTCGACGGCCTTACTGACGAGGTCTCGATGGCGGCTCGCTTTGTCGGGTTCGACATGACGGATTTTCTCGACAACCCGGAAATTCGCACACCGATGATGCTCTATCTCTTCCACCGGGTCGATGCACTGCTGAATGGTCAGCGCGTCGTCGTCGATATCGACGAATTCTGGAAGGCTCTGGAAGACGATGCCTTCAAGGCGTTTGCACAGGACGGTCTCAAGACCTTCCGCAAGCGCAATGCCTTCATGGTGTTCGGCACCCAGTCGCCGGCGGACGCGCTGCGTTCATCGATCGCGCATTCGATCATCGAGCAGACCGCAACCAAGATTCTCCTGCCCAATTCCGACGCCAGGCGTACGGACTACTGCGAGGGCCTGGGGCTCACCGATGCGGAATTCCGGCTGATCAAGGAAGACCTGACCCCGGAGAGCCGGTGTTTTCTCATCAAGCAGGGCCACACCTCAATCGTCGCCCGCCTCGACCTCTCCGGCATGCCCGACGAACTCTCGGTCCTCTCAGGTAGAGCCGAGACACTCGAGGTCATGGAAGACGCCATTGCCCAGGTGGGCGAGGATCCCGCGGCGTGGCTGCCGCTCTTCTACGCAAGCGACAGGAGAAGCTGAGATGAGGCACACGCGCAAGATTGTCTTCGCATTGGCACCCTTGGCGCTGGGGACGGCCACATCCCCTGCTTCGGCTCAGGGCATTCCGGTCTTCGATTCCTCGACCTACCTGCAGACGCTTTCGACCGTGACGAACACGCTCAAGATGATCGAGCAGGGCAAGGAGCAGATCGAAACGGCGACGAACGAGCTCAAGTCGCTGCAGAAGCTGACCGACGTCAATTCTGTCGCTTCGAACATGTTCGACAGTTCGGTGCGCAATATCATGCCGACCACATCGATGGATGCTGGCACCCTGTTTGGCGGCGATCTCACACGGATCGGATCGCTCGGCACCAGGGCAAGCAGCATTCAGTCCGAATATCTGTTGTCCGGAACCACCAGTGCCGATGCGGCCTATAACCAGGCGCTCAAGGATGCGACAGGCTCGGCCGCGGCAACAGCCGCTTTCGGCGAGAACACACTCGCCATCACGCAAACGCGCATGGCGGGCCTCGACACACTGCGCGCGAAGCTCGATTCCGCGACGGATCCCAAGGACGTGATGGACCTTCAGGCGCGGATCGCGGTCGAACAGGCGCAGCTGCAGAACGATCAGATCAAGATGCAGGCGCTGCAGATGGCTCAGAGCGGTCGCAACCAGATCGCCAACGCATCAGCCGTCACCGCTCGCGCCGCCAAAAACGCGACGCTTTACGACGACAACATTCTGAGGAAATGAACATGAAAAGGTGGATTGTGCTGTTTGCCCTGATGGCCGTAGCTTCCTGCAACAAACCGGTTAACGTTCCGACAGAAACCCAATTTGAGGCTGACCCGAAGCTGCTGGCTGACTGGATGCAAAAATGCACGAAGGGCGAATACAGCAACATAGGCATGGATGAGCACTTCAAGATGTGCGGAGCCGCCCAAGCGGCATCCAATGCCATGGTTCAAAAGGACCTCGCAGCGAAACACGCCAAGCTTTTTGACTGAATCCCCGAAGCACCCGCTTTGCTCCCTGGATACGAAGGCTGGCGCCATGAGCCTGATGATCACGTTCACTTCAATGTACGGTTATGTTGAAACTGCAATTTCGTCGGCAGTCGCCAGTTTTGGTTCCGGCCTCGTTAGCTTCGTGGCAGCACCCCTCGGTGTTGCGGCAACTATTTATTTCCTGCTGCTCGGCTTCGCTGTCCTGCGCGGAGCGATACAGGCACCGCTTCGCGAACTGATTTTTCAGGCCGGCAAAGTCGGCTTTGCCCTCGCAGCGGCAAGTGCGGTTGGATATTCCACGTTCGTCGTCAATGTCGCAACGAATCTCCCCTCCGAAATTATCTCAGCCGGATCGGGAGCGCCTGTTACGAACCCGGGCACGACGTTTGACACCTACGTTTCAGACACCAACAAGCTCGCAAAGATTATCTCTGACGATAATGACAAAGTGCAAAGCCAGACAGCCAGCATGGCGGATTTCGAGCTGATAGGCGAGAAGACCTTTGCAAATCTCGTTGCATTTCTTGCGATCGTCGTCCTCTACATTTTCGCCGCGCTATCGGCAGCAGTCGGCTTCTGCATCGTCGTTTTTGCCAAGTTGGCCGTTTCGATCTGCGTCGCTCTTGCGCCGCTGGCTCTCGCTTGTCTGTTATTCAATTCCTCGCGTTGGCTGTTCGATGGTTGGCTGAAGCAGACCGCCAATTACATCCTTTTGATGGTGGTCATCTCGATCATGACCCAGTTCATCACCGGCCTCGAAGCTGCAGTCATGGACGACATTATGGGCGCCGTCGGTGACGGCAGCATGTTCATGGGGACGAGCGGGGGCCGAATGGTTCTCGATGCATCAGGGGTGGCGATGGGCGTCTTGTCCTGCGTCATCATCTACATCGTCGGCACTGTCTTCTTCTTCCAGTCACCGTCCATCGCGGCCGGGATAGCCGGCGGCGCCTCGTCCGGCGGACATGGTTTCCTGCAGACCGGCGCGAACATCATGGCCAACCGCCTGCTGTTTCGCCGCCTCGCGCAAAGCAACAATCGCACTTCGTCCCCGCCTACCGGAGGGACCGTCACCCGCAGGGGCAGCTGAGCCTTAACGGAGAATTTCATGAAGTCGCTGATATTCACAGCGCTGGGTGCACTTGCACTCAGCGGATGCACCGGGACTCGCATAAGTCCGCCCGCCGTGTGCGACGGCAAGCACCGCCGACCAGCCAACATGTACGGGACGGTCCTGCCCGATCTGCCTGTTCCCCTGCCGCCTTCCGAAGGAAACGCTAGCGCGATAGCCACGCCGCCAAACGCCCGGAACGCCGCCCCGGCCATGAGCAGCACGCCGCCTGCCTCGGCCAAGCTTTCCGCCCACGACAAGCGCGAGATCGCGCTGTCCTACCGGCCCTGCTGAAAAGGATCCCTCTGATGGCATTGGTCCAAGCCGCCGAGAAAGACATCTACCTCGATAGCGCGCGCACCTTCGAATACGACCGCATGCGCGCCGCCATCCAGTCGCGGCGCGTGGCGTGGATCGTTGCCGGCTTCGCCTGCACGCTGGCAGTGGCGGCAACCGGCGCGGTTGCCATGCTCGCACCGCTCAAGACCGTTGAGCCCTACGTGATCCGTGTCGATAAATCGACCGGAGCGACCGAGGTGATGACGGCGCTAAAGGGGCCAAAACCCCAGACCTACGACGATGCGGTCAACCGCTATTTCATTTCGCAGTATGTGCGGCTTCGCGAAGGCTGGCTGGATGATGCCGCGCGCGAAAACGCCTATGCGGTCATGCTGATGAGCGACAAGGCCGAGGGCAATCGCTACCTGGACAGCGTCAAGTCGAGCAACGATGCGGCTCCGAGCAACGTCTACGGCGACAAGGGCTTCGTCTCGATCCACATCCGCGCGATCAGTTTTTTGAGCCCCAAGGTCGCCCAGGTCCGATACGCCAGGATCGTCACGATCGGTCAGAACACGCCCACCGCGCAGAACTGGACCGCCACCCTCACCTTCAAGTTCACGGCAGCTCCCACCATGGAGAAAGACCGGATCATCAATCCGCTCGGGTTTCAGGTCGTGACATTCCACGCAGACCCGGAGACCTGATATGAGCGATCAGCCCAAATCCGCCAATGGCGGCGAACGCACCGGAGCGCCTTTCCTCCCTGCCTTACGCGAACACATCGCCAGACATCTTTCGCCAACGAACACCCAACTAGCCCTCACCTGCGCGGGATCAAAGAGCCGGTTCTGGCGGGGCGTCGGGGCGATCTGGCACAAACTGGTGACGTTTTCGCTGGCCGGAACGATCATCGCCGCTGCCATGCCGCATACCCTCGTCGCAGCCGAGATACCGGCCGCAGGCAAGAAGGACGCGCGCGTTCGCACCATCGACTACGATCCCGACGAGGTGGTGACGGTCATCGGCCAGTTCCGCCATGCAATAGAAATCCGGTTCGGCGCCGGCGAGACGGTCACGCAGGCAGCCCTTGGCGATACGATCTCCTGGCAGATTGCGCCGGTGGGCAACGTCGTCTTCCTGAAACCGCGCGAACGCGCGCCGGGCACCAATCTCATCGTGCTGACACAGGACGGTGGCACCACGCGCACCTACCACTTCAACCTGTCGCTCGGAACGAGCGCAACTATGTACGCCGTTCGCTTCCGCTATCCGCAGCAAGCGAAAGTACTGTCCGCTGCCCAGGCGCAGATAGCTGAGATCGAGGCAGCACGCGCGATGGAACGCCATGTGGTCAAGAGCGCACTTGACCATGCTGTGCTCGAGGGCCGGCGCAATTTCGAATACACCGAACAAGGCAATGCTTTGTTGCAGCCGAGCGAGATCTCCGACAACGGTGAATTCACGGTAATGCGCTTTCCGGGACATGCCGACATTCCCTCGATCTTCGCAGTAGGCGTCGACGGGACCGAGACGATTGTTCCTTATGACGTGCGCGATGACTTCGTAGTGATCCATGCCGTCTATCGCCAGCTGCGCCTCCGGCGCGGCAAGGCGGTACTGGCCATCTTCAACGAGGCACCAGAGCGAAACGAACGCGGTGACCGCACTGGCACTGTTTCCAACATCGTCGAGCGCAAAGTGAAAGGGCAGTAACATGGCCGAGACCGTGATGGACCGCGGCGGCGAAGGAGCGTCTGTCGATACATTCCCGCAAGATACCGCAACAAGCTCTGACGCAAGGAGCGGGGGCTGGGGCAATATCGCGCTGTTCGGCGCCGGCATTGCCCTTGTTGCGACTGTCTCCGGCATCGCCATCGGCTACGGTGCCTTCCATCGCTCCGCATCCTCGCAAACGGCCGAAGCTCCGGCCCAGGCCAGCCAGAAATCGGTCGACGATGTGGTGGCCTCCCCTGCCCGGCAGCGCGCGGCCTTGGCGAGCGAACTCGGAAAACCGGGCGCGCTGGCAACCGACGTCTTCGGGCGCCCGATTGTCGGGGACGGGGATGGGACGAACGGCCCTGCGGCCATCGCAAACGGCCCATCCGACAGCGCGCCGGAAACCCTGGCCCAGAAGCGCTACGAGGAGCGGGTCAAACTCGCCGATGCTGCGCGCCGCTCTCCGATCATGGCCTATCAGGCGAATGGTCTCCCATCCTCGCTTCCCATCGCGGCGCAGGCAGCGTCCTCCCATACGGCCACTCCGGACGGACCATCCGTGAACGGGGGGCTGAATTTCGGGGCGAGCGGGTTCGGACCGCCTTCGGATGACGCCGCGCCCATTCTTTCGAAAGACAAGGGCTCGACCGATTTCAGCGAAGCGCTTGGGCATTCCACCATCGAAACGGTCCATGCTTCGCTCATCCAGAACCGCAATTTCCTGCTCAGTGCCGGCACGCTCATTCCCTGCAGCCTGCAGACGGCGATCAACTCCACCCAGGCCGGCTTCGTCTCGTGCGTCATCAATCACGACGTCTTTTCCGAAAACGGCCGTGTGATCCTGCTCGACAAGGGCACCAAGGTCCTGGGCCAGTATTCGGGAGGCATCAGCCAGGGCCAGGCCCGCCTGTTCGTCTTGTGGACCCGCGCCCTGACCCCGCGCGGCGTGGCCATCGATCTCGGCTCACCGGCCGCCGACAACCTGGGACGTTCAAGCCTTGCTGGCGGAGTCGATACGCAGTTCTGGGCACGCTTTGGCGCCGCGCTCATGATGAGCGTGCTGGAAGACGCCTCCAACATTGCCGGGCGCGCTGTCGCGGCGCAAGGCTCCTATACATCGCAGGTGCCGGGCACGATGGGCCAGACGATCCTCGAGGACTCCAAGAACATCAAGCCGATCCTCAGGAAGAACCAGGGCGACACCGCCGCGATCTTCGTCGCCCGGGATTTTGATTTCAGCGCGGTCTATGATCTCCAGCTGCGGCGATGAGGCCTGAACTTAGGCATGGCAGCCCCTCACCGATCTACCTGCACAATGCCGCACCGTTGCAGCCTTTTCTCGATCGCGCTGACGTAACCGAGCTCGTCATCAATGAGCCGGGCTGGATCGGTGTTGAAACCCGGGATGGTTGGGAGTGGCATGAGGCGCCCTCGCTCACCCATTCCTCGCTCATGACGCTTGCCAAGCTGATCGCCGGCCTCACCAAACAGGACATTAGCTCGGACTATCCCATCTGCTCGTCGGTACTGCCCGGCGGCGAACGCGCGCAGGTCGTGATGCCGCCCGCAGTCGAACCCGGCTTTGTCTCGATCACGATCCGCAAGGCCTCGAACGTGTCGATGGATCTTGCGGGCCTCGAACGCTCCGGTCTCTTCAGCGAAGTGAAAGCGCAGGGGATCGTGAATGACGTCGACACCGCGCTGCTCGGCTGCCGTGATGCAGGGAACTGGGCCGAGTTTTTCAGGCTCGCGGTCGAAGCGCGCAAGAACATCCTCATTTCCGGGGCGACCGGCTCGGGCAAGACCACTTTCTCCAAGGCGCTGATCAAGCTGATCCCCGATTACGAGCGGGTGCTGACGATCGAGGATACGCGCGAACTCGTCGTGCCGCATCGCAACCGCGTCCACATGATCTATTCCAAGGATGGCCAGAGCCTGCAGAAAGCCGGCGCGAAGGAACTGCTGGAATCGGCGCTGCGCATGCGCCCCGATCGCATCCTGCTCCAGGAGCTGCGCGACGGCACCGCCTTCTTCTACTTGCGCAACGTCAACAGCGGCCATCCCGGCTCGATCACGACGATCCATGCCAACACTGCTGAAGGCGCGCTCGAACAGCTCACCCTGCTGGTCAAGGAATCGGAAGGCGGCAACGACCTCGACCGCCATGACATTCGTGCGCTGCTGCGCGCGCTGGTCGATATCGTCGTGCAGATGCACCGCGTGCCGCCCGGCGATGGCAAGCCCGCGCGGTATCGGATGAGCGAAGTCTGGTTCGAGCCCGAGCGCAATCCCCTCTCCTGACAAACAAAGGAACAGCCCATGTCCGGCAAGATGGTGCGCAGTCCCGGGGCGTCCGAACCGGCCGCTCTCGTGTTTCTGGTCATAATCGGCCTTGTGACCAGCCTTGCGATCGGAGCGGTGACGGTTCTGTGGCGCGCGCATCTGCTCTCGGCGCAAACGTCATGGACGCGCGTGCCAGGCGCGCTGTGGGCCATGAAGACCATGCCGATTGTCTGGCAACCGTTTCTGGCAGGCTTCACGGTCAGCATGGCGGTCTGCGCCCTTGGCATCATCGCCTCGCTCTTCACCCGGCAAAAGCTGCATGGCGAGGCGCGCTGGGCCCGCTTCGGCGAAGTGAAGAAGGCAAAGCTCCTGGAAAATGCCGGGATCATTCTCGGCCGCTTCTCGGGCAAGATTCTGCGCTTTGGCGGCACCGAGCATGTCATGCTCGAAGCGCCGACCCGCGCCGGCAAGGGCGTGGGTGTCGTCATCCCGAACCTCCTTGCCTGGCCGGATTCGGTGGTGGTTCTCGATGTGAAACAGGAAAACTGGGACCTGACCGCCGGCTATCGGATGAACGTCCTTCGCCAGACCACGCTCCTGTTCAACCCGCTCGATGCCGGGGGGCGCACTTGCCGCTACAATCCGCTCGGCCACATCAACCGCCGCGATCCCGTCGAGCTCGTCAACGAGCTCCAGAAGATCGGCGCGATGCTGTTTCCTTTGCCGCTCACCGGCGACAACTTCTGGGCCGAAAGTGCGCGCACCGCTTTCCTCGGTGTCGCGGCCTACGTTGCTGCAACCGTCGATGACGGGGAAGATGCCCTCCCCTTCACTATCGGCGAAATCTACCGCCAGTTTGCCGCCGGCGATGCCAAGCGGCGTTTCCCGAGGATCATCTGGCAACGCGAGCAGGCCGGAAAGGCCCTGTCAGGGGCATGCGTCTCGGCGCTGCGCGACTGGTTCACCTCTTCGGACAACACCTTCACATCGATCCGCCAGTCGGTGACGGCCAAGATCAACCTCTGGCTCAACCCCTATGTCGATGCCGCAACCGCCGAGAGCGACTTCGACCTGCGCACGTTTCGCGACGAGCGGATTTCGCTGTATCTTGGCGTCTCCCCCGATGATCTCGATCGGGTGGCGCCGATCTACAACCTGCTCTTCCAGCAGCTCATCGACCTCAACGTGCGCGAGTTGCCATCTGCCGGAAAACACAGTGTCCGCCTGCTGCTCCTGCTCGATGAGTTCACCCGCCTGGGACGTGCCTCGGTGATCGCGAGCGGCTTCAGCTATGTTGCCGGCTACGGCATCCGGCTCCTCCCCGTCATCCAGAATTTTGCGCAGCTCGATCACATCTATGGCGACAAGATCGCCAAGGAAATCTCGGCCAACTGCGGCGTTCAAATCGTCATGCGCCCCAAGGAGACGGTCGATGCGAAAAGCGTGTCCGAGCGTCTTGGCACATACACCTATCGCGCCCGCTCGCGCTCGCTGGGCTCATGGGGTCGGGGTGGCGGCTCAGTCTCGGAATCCGATCAGCGCCGAGCGCTCATGCTCCCCCAGGAACTGATGCTTCTTCCCGAAACCGACCTCATCGTCCTGCGCTCGGGCATCTATCCCGTCTACGGCAGGAAGATCCGGTACTACGAGGACAAGGGCATGCTGGCGCTGACGCAAATGGCCCCCCCGCCAATCATGGCCATCCGGCCCGATCCAACCGCGGCGAAAATCAGCCTTCGGGTCATTACTGCGTCCGAACAAGGTGTCGAGAGCGCGCCGGTCGGTAGGACACTCCATGCAGGCGTGCTCGAAGCAGCAAATGCTGTACGACCCGACGAGCGTGTTCGCATCCTATTCGATCACCTCGTCCATTCATCGCCGCGAGCAGCCCGATGACAGCGACGATTGGCATAATACCCTGATTGCGGAAGCGAGCCGATCCTGTCGCCGTCGTCCCACTCAGCACTCCTGCGCCCAATCCTGTCGAAACCCATCATTGCAGCCTCACGCTTGCAACGCCTCTGCCAAAGCCCTTCGATGCAGCGCAAATGTGGGCAAAATGCGATATGATCGCAACTGCCGCACTCACTCGTCTCGATCGTTTCAAAGATGGTCGTGTGCCTGGCGGAAATGCACGGCGTTATAGAACCGGGAAAGTGACTGCGGCCCAACTCGCCGATATTCGCAAAGCGATCCTGTGCGGACCAGGTATGGCTTCTTTGACGATTCATCTTTGACCGCATAAATTCACTGATGTTCCCGCTCTGCTTTGGCATCGGGCTTGAAGACTATCTCTTCACTGAGGCAGCGGGCCTTGCGTCGGCGATAACAAGCTTGCAAGGCCGTCGTGTGTTCGGAAGGGCCCTGTCGGAAACGGCGGGGCCTTTCGCGTATTGGCTGTCCGGTAACGCAGCAGAAGGAACCCTGAGCCGATCAGGAGCGTTAGCGGCACCGGTCCTGCTCGATTCCCAGCACCGGTGCAGCTTCCCTGACCGAAACATGTTCCCCCCGCATGAGCGCGGCGGAAATTAACGTCCGACTTTCCTTCCGCGCCGCGTCCAGGCCGGCCAGATCGCCTTCAAAGACCGCCGCCAGGTGGCGCTCCATCTCGTGCTGACACTCAGCGGCTTGCGACAGGCGGGGCTCGTCAGCAATGGCTTTGGCGCTACCGTGAAGAAAAATGTCTGCGAGATGTCGCCTGACCGCTTTTTCCAAAATAGGTGCGTCCATCACTTCTGCAGGCAGGCTCTCCTGAGGGCCGGTCGCACGATAGGCCCGAAGCGCAACTTCACCAAGAACCTCAAGGCCGGCAATAATCTGGTCTTGCTGGGTCTCGATACGATCAAGCCGGGCACTGAGCGGCGTAATCTGCGCAACAAGCGGGACGAACTGCGCCAATTGTCCCGCCATTTCCTCCAGTATCGTAATCAGATCATCATTCATCTGCTTGGGCCTCCGCGGTCTCGATCCTGTTGCCGTTGGCGCTCACGCGCTTCCCTTTCGCGCTCGATTTCACGCAAACGATCTGGCGCATTCGCCAACGCTTCCCTGAACCGCTGCGCCGCCGGCGACAGGTCAGGCTCAGCAACGCTGAGATCCCTTGATGTGGCAGAAGGCCCAAGCGCGCTCGCCTGCCGTGTCGTTTCGGCCAGACGGTCCTTGACGGCCTTTAGCCGTTCAGCAGAGGTCGTGTTGACCGCTTCACCGGGTGATCGTTGTGAAAGCGGATTGGCGCGGTCAGCGCCCTGCTCGCGAACAAACCGTGCCGCCCTTTCTGCATTGCTCTCCGGCTCGGGCATCGTGTCGATGAACTTCTGCACGGTCTGCGCCCTCACCTGATCGGCAAGCGAGGGCGAGGCGGACAGCTCGACAATCGACTTCGCATACGTGCGCAGAACGATGGCGTGACGCTCGGCCAGGATCCTCTTTACCGGATCGGCAACACCGCGATCCCGGAATGCTTGCGCGCGCTTTGCGCGGCTTTTGTCGAGCTGTGGAACCTGTCCCTTCTCGCGCATCTTGCGCGCGGCAATGTGTTCGTGCCGGGGATCGATCCCGCGCGCGCGTACTGGCGTCGCATTCGCCTCGATACCGCGGTCACGCAGCTTTTGCGCAAACCGCTGACGAAACCGGAACAGGTCTTCACGGTCGGGATGGAAGCGCCGGCCGTCATGGTCGCGGCGCGCGATGGTAAGGTGAACATGCGGATGATCACGGTCGACGTGGAGCGCAGCGACCCACGAACGATTGGCAAATTCCTCGCGCGCAAAGGTCAAAGCCGCTTCGCGCAAGATGTCCGGATCGGTCGCCGCCGGCATCGAAAGGACCATAGAAATCGAGGTCGAGCCCGAACGGCGCGCTTCACCGCCCTCCTCCCATTCCTGCCAGTCCTGGGCGAGAATTTGCATGTCCCGGCCGTCCCGCAGCACATCGCCATCGCTGGTATAAAGCGCAACCTGTTTGTCCTCCCCATGACCCAAACGGCTGACGTAGGAGAAGTTGGCCAGGACGTGTCCGCCGCCATGCTGTCTTCCGGTAATGCGGACAACCACTTCAGGAACACGCCGCGCGGTCCGCTCCATGGTGCGCATGGCACGCCCTGATGTCTCGGTAGACGTGGAACCACCAAAGGCATGTTTTGCCTGCACGCTGGGACGGTTCCCACTCGCCGGTCTTGTCGGTGCCGGCAACATCGACGACACGGCAAAGGCCAGCATTGTCCCGCCAGCTTCAGGTGGATGGGCCCTCCCGCCACCGCTCGCACTACGCCGCTTCTTGGGCTCAGCAAAGACGCCGGCAAGCGAATCCAGTGTCCCGGGCGAGAACCGGAAACTCACTTCTGCGCGTCCTTGTACGCCTGGACGTACGCCCCGACCCAGTAACTGACTTCACCCCCAACATAAGACGACAAGGCGCGCCGTGTTTCGAAGACAAGCACCTTCAGGTCCGCGCACGTCTCAAGGAACTGGCCGGCGATGCGTGCAATATCGAGCGAGCTTTCAGGCTGGTTCGCCGCATTCATCGCGTGAACCGCCTGGTTGATGTTGCGGCCGATGGCGAGGACCTGTTTACGCAGCTTGCCGAGCTCAGTCTGGCTGACAGGCGCGAGCCGAAGGGCCCCTGCCCTGTCCCACAGCGCCCAACGCAAGGTTCGCTTGATCCATTCATTGCGCGTTAGGTGCAGCGGTGCCGACACCTCCTCGATCGCTTCGATCTCGCTTCGATGGAGACGAACGGTGACGCGCACGTAGTCGTCAGGATGACCCCTGCTCTGGACTCCCAGGACCGGCAAGTTGTCGTTCTCGGACGACAACGCCGCGCGCTGCAAGGTGCTCGAGATCCACGCGGCGCGGCTCTGACCTTGCGCGCTCGCCAGGCGGTCGATTTCGCTGACCAGCTCATCTGACAGGCGGGTGCTTACGATCATTCTCTGTTCAGCCCCGTGCAGCGGCGCCCATCGGCAACATTGTCTACAATGGTGGCGATTGGGATATCCTGCCATCCCTCACCACGCAGCCACTCGTGCCTCAACACCTTCCCCCAAACAACCCGGCTCCATGAAGACGGGGACGGGGGAAGTCCGCTTGGATCGGCCCACACCTGGCGCGCCTTCGCTCGCAAGGCCCCGGAAATACTGGGCGAGCGGGCGTGCGTCCGGGAAGCCAATCCCGGTGCCACGCAGCGATGTTAAATCATTGTAACCTTGTGGAATCTATCGCCGCGCGCCGACAGAAGCGGTCGTGTCTCTTACCAGTAATCGGAGGATTCTACCTTGCCGCGAACATCGCCCAGGAAAAACGACCTCGCTGCCATCCAGGCCCGGCGCGCAGCCCTCAAAGCCGAGCTCGACGACCTCGACCGGCAAGCCAAAGAGGCAGAGGAAGCTGCCAGGGACGCCGGCCGCAGCGTGCTTCTGGCTGCCCTCGACCGCGTCAAGATCGCCGCAATGGACAAGGCCGATGCGCGCGCCATTGCCAAGGCGATCGCGGCCCATGATGCCAGCGCCATCGCACTCAGGCTGGCGGAGCTGGAGACCGAAGGCCCGGGCTGATCATCGCGCCGCGCCAGCAGCGTTGCTGCGCCGCAAAGACGCACAGGCATCGGCGCGGCACTCTTTGCACCGCGCCTGAAGATATGACAGCCAGTGCACAGGGGCGGCGCTTTCGCGCCGCCCCTGGCCTGTATCATT